>JABSOG010000342.1 GCA_013216025.1 Algicola sp.
TTATTTCTTTACTTACGCTTTGTTGCTTTAATTTTAAAGTGGCTCCCCAGGTAAGATTCGAACTTACGACCTGCGGATTAACAGTCCGTCGCTCTAACCAACTGAGCTACTGGGGAAACGCTGTTTTTAACGGGGCAGGATGTTAATGTTAGTGCGACCAAGTGTCAACACTATTTGTTAGATTTATTTGATTTTAATGCCGTTCGGCTAATCTTTATTCGTTTTCAGTCTAAAAAGACGTAAATAGCACACAATAACAGCTAATAACTTAAAACCACTGCTTTGACGGCCTTTATGGGGTTATTCGAGATTAAAAAGAATCAAAAATAAAAAATTTAAAACACTTGTAATTTTCTATAGGTGGTGCCTCAAAAGCTGTGATTTTACCTTGGTATTCGGGTACACCCTTATAGAATAACCGCTGTAGCTGGTTATCCACTAAATCTGTGGATAACTCTGTGAGTTAAAGTTTAATGAATCGTTGCAGGCCAATGAAATGGTTGTCAATAGTATCTCGGAAAATTCGTAAATGTTTTTTTATTCATCGAAAAATCAATGCTTTAGAATGTCATTCAGATGAGCAGCAAAAAGTTAGTACGAAAATTGCTCAGTAAAAAAAATTGGCGCTGCGCTGTGAACATTTTTCTGGGTTAGCATAACCGAAGCAAAAGTAAAGCCCTGCTTTACGAAAATTTGTACTTGACTTGAAGGGGCAACCACGCTTGTCATCTTGGTGTCACAAAGGGCCATAAAATAAGGGGAATATCAAGGTAAAGTTATAAAATAGGCCTTCTATGCTGTTTGTTGCTTAAAACACTTGAATTCATAAGACTTTATGGATTTTTCGGGCTTTGAAGCTTGAGCTAATTTGATCTGATGCGGGAACTTTGCTGTTTTGGGCGTAAATGAGACTGTCACCTTTTATGTGTTGAAGCTTTTGACCTTCGGACTTTCGCACCGACCTCCTAAAGTGGATTTGCATTTGTGTTTTTGGGGGTTTAAGCTGACCGGATTAAGCTCACATTAATTGGCTGGGTACCTTGGCTAAACCAACAAAATACAATAACGATATCAAAAAAATCATTCGCCATGTTTTTGTCCTGCTATTGACCATTGGTATGGGGTTGCTGATTTATGTGGTGTTGTCACAAGTCTCTGACTTTTTGACATCGCATAATTTTAAGTCTGATTTTGTCAATCAACTCACGCTGCTATTGGGTAAGGTTTGGTTGCCCTGGGTCGCCCTTTCGCCATTGGTGGTTATTATTGCGCTACGGTTTCCTATCAGCCCGAATAGCTGGCCCAAGTTGATGCTGGGTCACTTTGTTATGTTATTGATTTTGTCTTTACTTCACGGTTTAGCCATTAGTTATTACCACCATTATTTTGGGTTGGCCGACGAATTGCGCCATGCCTATTTGCCAATACAACATATTGGCCATTTTTTGTTTGGCAGCTCTTTTTTTCTGTTCAATTTGATCATTTACATGATTTTTATCGCCAGTTTTAATTTGCGTAGCTTTTACAATATTGCCCAACAAAAAGATCTCGAAACCATCCGGCTCAGTCACAAGCTGACAGAATCCAAGTTGCTGACCTTGCGCATGCAAATCAATCCTCATTTTTTGTTTAATACCCTCAATGTTATTTCGGTGTTGATCCTCAAAAAAGATAACGACAAAGCCAACGATATGATTGACCGCCTAAGTGCGTTCTTTCGTCAGACACTCGATGATTCGAGCGGCCACTGGGTGACTTTGCAAAAAGAGTTGGATATGACCAGTCAGTATCTCGACATTGAGAAGCTGCGGTTTGGCGACAGGTTAACGGTCATCGAAAATTATGCGCCCGAAGTGCTGAGCACCGAAGTACCCTCAATGATATTGCAGCCGTTGGTCGAAAATGCGGTCAGGCACGGACTCGAAGAAAAAGAAGAACCCGGCACATTAACCATCGAATGTATGCGCCTGGCCGACCGTTTGTTGATCCAAATAAAAGACGATGGTGTCGGTTGCACCTTCGAAAAAGACGCCAACTTTCACCATGGCATCGGTTTGACCAACGTCAAGCAGCGACTTGAGCAAATGTATGGCACTGATCATGTCTTTAGTCTCAGCGGCAAACCTGAACGCGGCGTGACGGTCAGTATTGAACTGCCTTTAAATAGAAAAGGAGCATTGCGATGACAATTAAGGTCTTAATCGTTGATGATGAACCACTGGCCAGAGAAGGTGTCGCCTTGCGTCTTGAAGGGCAAGCTGATATGCAGGTGATTGGTGAATGCAGTAATGGCAAAGATGCCATTACAGTGATTTTAGAGAAAAAACCCGATCTGGTTTTTCTCGATATTAAAATGCCCAAGGTCACCGGTTTTGATGTGGTGAAGTCTGTCGGCGTTGAGCATATGCCGCAGGTGATTTTTTTGACCGCCTACAATGAGTTTGCCGTTGAAGCCTTTCGCATCAACGCGCTCGATTATTTACTCAAACCGATCAATGGTGAATTATTTAAAAATAGTCTCAACAGGGCGCGAGAACAGATCAGTAAAAGCCGCATTGCCCATCGCTCAAAACAACTGAGTTCACTGCTCAGTGCTCATGACGAGCATCAGTCGGCTGCATTTACCCAAAATATCACGACCACCGCCAACACCGACAACGCTGCCATCACTGGTAATAGCGATCGCATGGTTATTCGCTCGCAAGGCAATGTGTATTTTGTCAATGCCATGGATATCTATTGGGTTGAAGCCGATGGTGATTACATTAATATTCATACCGCGCAAAAGTCTCATTTGCTGCGCGAAACCATGAGAAAAATGGAGCAACGACTGCAAACCCACGGATTTCAACGTATTCATCGCTCGACCATTGTTAAGTTAAGCGTGATAAGTGAGCTGTCGACTTCAGACAATGGCGAATATGAAGTCATTTTGACAAACGGCACTCGATTGAAGCTCAGCCGCACTTACCGAGATCTGTTGTTCGAGAAGTTACAGGCAGATTAATTTCGTCGCAGCTGGCTGTATTTCATCATCAATGAGCCGTGACTTGTCGAATAGCGGTTGAAGAAAAACCACTCCAAGGTAGTATAGCGGCAAATTTATTACCGGGAGTTCCCCCATCGATATTCCACAGAAAGTTGACCGAAAAAAAGACTCAATCAAGAAACTGGCGATTGCCGCACTGGTTATTCTCGTGGTTTTTTATGCTTGGTCGTTAATCAGCTCAAATGGTTCAACGGTTAGTGCTGATCGCTCTGATTTTATTTTCAGCACTGTTACTAAGGGGAATTTGGTTCGTGATATCAGGGCTCCGGGCACTTTGCAACCCACCACACTACGCTGGATTGCGGCGAGTTCACCGGGTCGAATTGAGCAGATTTTTGTTGAACCGGGCGCAAAAGTAGACGTAGACACGGTCATCATGTCGCTGTCTAATCCCAAGCTTGCTCGGGACGTTGAAACCGCGACTTTTGCCTTAGAAGTCGCCGAAGCTGAGTTTGTTGCCTTGCAAAAGCGTTTAGAAAGCAATTATCTGGCGCAAGAAGCAGTTATTTCACAATACAAATCCAGCGCAATGAATGCCAACTTTCGGGTTGAAGCCAATGAAGCATTGGCCGGCAAACAAATCGTTTCCAAATTGGATGTCAAAGAAACCAAATTATTGCAGATCCAGTATACAGAGCGTCTTGCCATCGAAAGAAAGCGCCTGACACACCTCGAAGGGCTACATGTTGCTGAGTTGAAAGCCAAACAAGCTCAAATTAACCAAACCCGCAGCCAGTTGCGGTTGCAACAGCAATTGCTGGCTAACCTCCAAGTTAAAGCCGGCTTGAACGGTATTTTACAACAGGTGCCTGTAGAGCAGGGCCAACAAATCAGCGAAGGTGTGATATTGGCCAGAGTGGCCCGAGAAGACAATCTTAAAGCCGAACTTAAAGTGCAAGAAAGCCAAGTCGCCAATATTATGATTGGTCAAAAAGTGACAATATCTGCCGGTGGTCAACAAGCCATAGGCAAAGTACAACGCATTGAACCTGCCGTGCAGAACGGTGTTGTCATCGTCGATGTCTTTTTCAGTGGCGACAAGTTGGCCAGTGCCCGCCCAGATTTACGCGTTGATGGTGTGATTGAAATTGAACGCCTAGAAAACGTGTTGTTGTTAAAACGACCCGTTTATAGCAAAGAAAATAGGGCGACCAAACTTTATGTGGTCAGCCAATCTAGTGACACCGCCAAGCTTAGCTCGGTGAGCTTGGGTAGTGGTTCACTAGACATGATTCAAGTAATCACCGGACTTAAAGCGGGTGATCAGGTGATTGTTTCTGACACCAGCCAGTTTGAACAGCAAAGTATCATTACACTGCAATAGATTTGGGGATATAAATATGAACAGCTTAATAGAAGACATTATATTTGCCTGGCGAAGTGCCACTAAGAAAAAGGCAATATCACTCCTTATTATCATCACGTTTGCCATGGGCATCGGTGCGAACAGTGCGATATTCAGTGTCGTTTACAATGTATTGCTAGCACCATTGCCTTATGCTGACGGCGATCGTCTGGTGAGATTGCAACAGCATCAACCCAAGGCCGAGCGAGAGGACATGGGGTCATCGGTGCAAAGCTTTTTCGATTACCAAGAACAGTCGAGTGCTTTGTCTGATGTAATGGAATACCACAGTATGCAGTTCACCTTGTATGGTTATGGTGATCCGGTGCGCGTGCAAACGGGTGTTGTGAGCTGGAATTACTTCAGTATTTTGGGTATTCAACCGATTCTTGGTCGGGTGTTTGCCGAGGGTGAGGATGATATTGGTGCAGAGCCGCTGATTATATTAAGCAACGGTTTTTGGCTTGAGCAATTAAATGGCGATCAAGACGTTATTGGCCTGAGCCTCGAAATGAATAACAAGGTGCATAAAGTCATTGGTGTATTGCCGCCAATTCCGGCTTTTCCTGACGATAATGACATTTGGGTGTCAGCGGCAAGTTGTCCGTTCAGAGTCATGGATACGGTGGTCAATAATCGCAGTATGGCGATGGTTAAAGTCTATGGCAAACTCAAAGAGGGTGTCAGTCTTGAAGAAGGGACTAAAGACGTTAATAACATCGCCGGACAACTGGCGGCCCAATATCCTGACGCTTATCCAGAAGATAAGGGTTACTCAGCTAACTTAGTTTCGCTTAAAGAAGAAATGGTCGGTGATTCGGCTAATACCTTTTATTTGCTGTTGTCGATTGCTGGCATGGTTATATTGATTGCCAGCGCCAATGTCGCCAATCTTAACTTGGCCAGATTAGCATCTCGTAGCCAAGAACTTGCCATACGTGAAGCATTAGGGGCAGACCCTCGTCGTATCGCACGTCAGTTGTTGACAGAAAGTACGTTGTTTTCATTGGTCGGTGGTGTGCTGGGTCTGTTAATGGCATACCCATCACTTGACTTGTTGTCAGACTTTGCTTCTGGTTACACCTCACTCTCTAGTGAAGTGGGCATGGACAGCTCTGTATTGTTGTTTTCTTTGGTATTATCTTTGGCGACTGGTTTGTTAAGTGGCAGTGCGGCTATCTTCAACCGCCGTAATATCAATACCTCGTTGAAAGAAGGGGGTGATAAAGTGACTGCCACGACCGCTGGTAAGCGATTACGCGAAAGCCTGTTAGTTGTCCAATTCGCTTTGTCTTTTGTTATATTGACCACATCGGCGTTGGTGACGGTGAGTTTGTATCGATTGAACACTCAGGATGCCGGTTTTGATGCCGACAAGGTACTGGTGGTTGCGCTGGATTTGAACTTTAGTAATTACCGAACCCGCCAAAAGGTCAGAACTTTCACCGACCGCTTGCTTGAAGATGTCAGTGCTATTGCCAGCGTCGATTTGGCCAGCGTATCAGGTACGTTCCCATTACAATCTGATTTGGTGGGACCGGTATCATTCGAAACAGAAGCTCAGGCATTGGGCTCTGATGATGTCAGGCCTAAAGCCGTGGTGTCAGTGGCCTCTGCCGATTATCACAAGGTATTGAATATAGCGTTGCAACAAGGCCGATTATTTAATAATCGAGATGATGAAAATAGCGTTAAGGTGGTGATTATTAATCGGACCATGGCACAAAATTATTTTGGTGGTTCAAATTCTATCGGCAAACGAATTTCTATCGACAGTGGTGAAAACTGGTTTACGGTTGTTGGGGTTGTTGCTGATGTTAGAGCGGCAGGCCTAGACAAAACAGCGGGTGACATGTTTTATGTGCCATTTAACCAAAGGACAACCAGCCAGGTTCGTTTAATGCTTAAAACTTCGATAGACCCGCAGCAGTTGAAACAACAGATTAATGACATCGTTCACAAGCTAGACCCTCAACAGGCCATTGCCAGCACTAAGACAATGCAAGAAGTGCGTGAAGAATGGCTTGAGTCTCCGCGACTGGTGGCCATTTTGATTGGACTGTTTGGTGCGTTGGCGTTCATTATTACACTGGCTGGTGTGATTGGTGTTGTGGCTTACAACGTTAGCTTGCGTGTTAGAGAAATCGGCATAAGAATGTCGGTTGGCGCGACGCCGGATGTGATTCGTAACATGTTACTGACCCAGGGGGCGAAATTGACCGTCATTGGTTTGGCGATTGGTTTATTTTCGATGACCTTTATTACCCCAACGATTGCCGAATTCTTGTATCAAACCGACCCATATGACCCGATTATTTATGGCGTGTGTTCAGTCATATTGTTGATAGTGTCATTGATGGCCATGGCTGCACCGGCGCAACAGGCGACCAAATTGAATCCGTCCGATGCGCTTAGAAGCGAATAATACGACAACTTTTAAATTTTCAGGAGAATTACCATGGATCAACCTACACCACTTATAAAATTGGATGGCTTGTGTCGATACTTTAAAAACGACAATATGGAAACCCGGGCCATTCACGAATTGAACCTGATTATCAATAAAGGTGAGTATGTGTCGATATCTGGACCATCAGGTTGCGGCAAATCGACCTTGTTGTCAGTATTGGGATTACTCGACACCACCACTGCCGGTCATTACCAGTTAAATGGCCATCAGGTCGCCGGTTTTGATGTTTATCAGCGGGCGCAATTGCGCAATCGTGAAATCGGTTTTGTGTTTCAGGCATTTAACCTGATTGGTGATTTGACCGTGGTTGAAAACGTTGAATTACCCTTGAGTTACTCTAGAGTCAGCAAAAAAGAGCGTCGTGAAAGAGCCATGGCGAAATTGGAGCGGGTGAACATGGCTCACCGTGCTAACCACTTTCCTTCACAATTATCGGGTGGTCAGCAGCAACGTGTGGCTGTTGCCAGGGGCATTGTTATTGACCCTTCAATTTTGTTGGCGGATGAGCCTACCGGTAACCTTGATTCAACCAACGCTGCGGCCATTATGGAGTTGCTGGATGAATTGAATGCAGATGGCACAACCATTTGTATGGTAACCCATGATGAGCGCTTCGCTGATCGTGCTTCACGAAAAGTCGAACTGATGGATGGTCAATTGGTTCGGTAGGTTGTTGGCGGGCTTTTGTGCCCGCTTTTTATCATTGTTATCCGAAATGTCGGACCACCCGCATCTTTGCTCATAATTAATACGACCCCGTCAGGGTAACAAAAAAAGCTGGTCAAACTGCATCACTTGTAGTATTGTTCTGCGCCTCTTGCTGGAATAGTGAGCAGGTCATCACAGAAAACACAATAATTCACCAAAGATATAGAGGCAGTTTGATGATAATTAAGGCGTTTAAAGGGATACGACCAAATATAGAAAATGGCACCCAGCCCAGTAACGCAGTGTCACTGCTGGCCGACATGGGCAAGCTCGATGCCGAGACAACCAAAGGTCATATTTTTTTAAAGGAACCCAAAGAGTGCCTGTACGTTTATCGTATGGTGACGCATGATCACAGCCAAACTGGCATTATGTGTTGTTCTGCGGTAGAAGATTATGTCAACGAGACAATCAAACCCCACGAATTAACCCAACATTGTCGGGTAGACTACCTTAAAGATCTTTTAATCAAATCGGGCCTCAATAAAGGCCCGGTTTTATTTTCATACCAAGCAGTCGAACAGATCAACGACATCGTTAACGCCCAGATTGAAGGACCTGCTGAACACGAGTTTTATGGTGTTGATTCGGTCCGCCACATGTTATGGGTCATTCGTGACCAAGCGTTAATTGGGGAGCTGATCAGCTTGTTTGCAAAAATACCCGACTGTTACATTATTGACGGTCATCATCGCAGCGAAGCGGCAGCCAGAGTGGCCAGTGGGG
>JABSOG010000343.1 GCA_013216025.1 Algicola sp.
GTTCGGGTGCCATTAATCGCGGCTTCGCTTTGGGCCACCGATATTGTCGGCGTTTCCGATTGTTCATGATGCGTGGCTTTTACGGCGGCCAATTTTACCGCCGCTGGCGTTTCCTCTGCCAAACGCTGGGCGTTTTTGGCTTTTTCGTCATCGTCAATCAATGCGGAACCGTACGGTATATTCAAATAATTACACAGAAGAATGGTCATCAAATCTTTGTGTGTTTTCACCCCGGCTTTTTCCTTTGCCGTCACCATCCATGCCAATTCATGTTCTTCTAAAATCATTTCAACGCGACCGGCCTTTCGGGCTTTTAGATTCGCCACGGATTGTTTGGCCCGTTCAGCCACGGGGGTTTTATTTTTGACTGGCTTTCGCCCTCGCTTGCTCATATTCTCTCAATTAAAAAAGTAACCGGTTACTTTTTTAATTGTAGCAAAATGTAGGTATATAGTCCGTTTTAATGTTTCCCTGTGAAAAAAATTGTCTTTTTTGATCATACTTTGCAATTTTTTGCAATTCCGATCATTTAGGAGATCCTTTTGATGTAGGGGCGCAGCGGTAATATTACCCGTTTCAAAATTTCAAAAAACCGCCAAAAAAGACGCAAAGTCGACAGGCGTGGAGGAGTGATTTTTGGCGGTACCTAGTACCGTAATACATACATCTGATTGGTTTTTCGCAGGCAATAAAAAACCCGCACGGTGGCGGGTTGATTGGGTCGTTGTGGCGGTGGCTATCCTATGATGGCGTCCAACGCTGATTTAAGGTTATCAACTGTGCTTTTATAGTTTCCGAAGTCTGGCGCGTTGCTCAGGCCCGGCGGTGGGTGTGCATGAGTGATGATAGCTTGGTTCATTTTGCTGACAACTCCAATCAAATCCGACACAACTTGGTACAAGTTGACGCTGTCCGACCCTGCCCAGTTCTTCGGGGCCACTTGTTTGTTTAATTCAGCAGCCAATACTTGTAGTTCAGCGCCTGCGGTCAGTGTGGTGTTGGTTGTTGACGATAGTTTCAATTCTTTATCGCTGCCGATTTGGAGTGTGTCGAGTGCGGCTATCAATCCCTTTTCACCGACCAGAATTTTCAGTGCGCCTAACACATCTGTTAACTGACTGCCGCCCACAGTGGACAGTTCGTCGGTGTCCACGACTTTGTCGCTGTGGTGGTAGTGGTGGCTGGCGTGTGTTGCGGTCACTGTTCGATTGAGTGAGCTGTCGTTAATGTGTTGGTCGGTAACGCGTTGCCAGTTTCCCGCCGCGTCGACCGACTGATTGACCGCTGGGCTGTGGTGCCAAAGTTGTTCGTCCGGCTGTAGCGGTGGCAGGGTTTGGCCGTGACTTTGTATCGAGCGGATAATGGGCAGTGACGGATCGCCGTAGGCAAATGCCAATTCAACAATCGTGCCCGGTTCTGGCAGTGTTCTGATCATATCGTGCGGCAATGCAACGGCGTCATAACGCGGCTTAGTGGTGTCGATGGTCAGTTGTGGGGTTAACACCAACAGGTCTACGGCATAATGGGGGCGGTATCGGTCGCACAGTCCGCCCTCGGTTGGTGGGTCCGCGATACCAACCACTTTGGCTAGCATGGGCAAATGATAGTTGTTTGATAATTCTGGTAATAATCTTAGAAGGCAGCGTTTAATTGTGTTGAGCATGATATCACCATGGTTGTGTCGCTAAATTGCACAGATGACACGTAGCGATTGTTGATCAAGCAACCGGGGCGCACCGCCGGTATTGCGGTTATTTTGAGTTCGCCCGCTTGTATTTTGGCAAAGTGGCGCGGGTCTATGTTGATGGGTTTCGCTGCCCAAAAACTGTCATCCCAACTACCCAAATACACTGAACCATCACCGTTTTGTTGCCACATGCATTGGTTTATTTGGTACGTTTTTCCGATGTGGTCGAGCGCATAAAGGCCATTGGCCGCACTGTAAAAACATGGTTGTTTTACGCGGGTATAGTCCGCCTCTGGCACCACGAAATTCAATGTTGTTTTGGCGGTGATGGCGGCCAAAACATCGGGTATGGTGCAATGCCGAACACTGAGTGGGCAGGGCATGTTTAACAGTGCTGTCCATTCGCGACAGTGTACCATTTGTTGATGGGCATTGACCGCAGTCGATGACTCAACAAAACCATTAAAATAGCGCTGTAGATTAAGGTTGCTGTAACCTAAATCAAAGGTTGCGAGGCCCGTCACAGGGGTGTCAGACTGAATCAAAAACTGTGCTTTGCCGGGGCTGTGAATAAACAATTGTACGGCATCCGTGGCACATTCAAAAACAACCCCACTGATGGTTAAAACTTTGTTTAACCTCACGTTCCACCCCCAATAAAATCTTCAATTTGCTGTAATCTTTTTTCAAAGTCGGTTAACTTTTCATCTTGAACCGGGGCGGTTACGGTTTGTCCGGGGCTGGTTTGCACGACCGCTGGGGCAACGCTTGCGGCGGCTTCTACACGTTCGGCTACGCTTCGATGTTCAATCAGGTCAAACTTGACATTCCACGCCAGCATTTTTTTGTGATCACTAACCCTCAATTCACCCGAGAATTTCACTTGCTGAACTTTCATCGCGTCCGCCATATCATTGACGATGGTGTAAATATGGCGGTCACCCTTGCTGTCGGTCTTTTCTGACAGCTCGACGATTGTTGTTAAGTGATCCGCGCTCACTTTGGCAATGAGACAACTCACGGCCATTTTTTTTGGTTTAAATCCGGTATCGACATTCGCTGTGCTGCTGCCCGTGCCGCTGGCATCGCTGCTGCTGATTTTTGATACCATGGTCAACTTGGTGGATTTACCGGGGACGGCTTGACCATCTAACGCAATGACCACACTCACAAACCACACCATTGTTGGATTAATTCAACGTCACCCGCAAATGCAATCAGTGCGGTGTAGGTCATTTCATGGCCGGGGCCACCTGCGCCCAGTAATGCTGGTTTTGCGGCATCCGGGGTACTGGCATCAATCATCACGCCCAATACCTCGGCACTGGCTTGTTCAACGGTGGGTCCCCTGCGGTTTTGTTTGCGGGTGTTCAACGCCGCGAGTTCGTCGGCGATGTTGCCCACGGCGGTTAACCCGTCATTGATGGCCATTTCTACGCTTTTGGCGCGGTAGTGTTCGGCAATACCGGGTAACAGGTTGTGATGTCCCCGCCAAAATGCGGGGACCTGATGTGCGGTGTTGATGGTCCACTTTTCTGTTTCTAGCGCGGCAAAATACCCGGCTCGGTCACCGGTTTGCGCGATGAGTGACGGCCCGCCCGCGTCGACAAAGTCACTGATTTTTTGGCTGAAATCCTGTTCGGTTTTGGCGGTGATGGCCACGACCACACATGACCAGCCGCTTGGCTGGTTTTTCAGGTCGGTAAATTTGTCTGCCATGGAGGCCACTGCGTTGGGCAACGACAGGGTTTTGCCATCGCCTACACCCTGGGTGTAGGGGGTCACTATCAGCACATCAACGTGTTGTGCTGCCAATGCCGCCAATGTTGCGCGGTCGTTGGCAATGGTGATGCTGATCGGTGTTTCCCATGTCGTTTTCTGCCAATTCATGCCCAACTAACGTCCCGAATATTGGCCACCGAATTAACGTCATAGGTCAACGCGTTGACCTGTTTGGTTAACTGCTGCCGCCGTCCAATAAAGGCAAAAACGGCGGGTTCGGCCTTGGCGTTTTTGTCCTGTATTTTTTGGGCGGTTTCGGCCAAAGACAAGCCGTGGTTCGCCAATGCTGACAGCGCCGGGTGGTTTGCCGATGGTTCAGCAAAGTACGCGTTTGCCAGCTCCAGCTGTCGCGTAAAGGTGTCAACTTCAAATTGCGGATATTCGGAAAACATTTGGTTGATTGCGTCATGACAACAACCGTTTATCTGGATAATACGCAACCGTTTTTCTGCGTCAAATACTGCTGTTTTAATGATTTCATCTGGCACGCCTTTTTCTTGTAGTTTTACTACAGTGTACTTTAGGTAAACGACTTTATTGTGTGTTACGGTTATTTTCATGTCAAAATCCTTTTCAAATCGACCCTATAAAATCATCTTTGGTGTTGGTTCTTGCGATGGTTGTTGCTGTGATATCCACCCCGCCGCCCGCACTCCAGCACTCCATAAATCCACACACCTTTTCAGTGTTGGTGTCTTCGGTCTGGGTGCAGTAGGTTTGGCTCATCGCTAACTTGGCTCCCCCAAACCAAGTCCCAGTACCAATCCATCCGGCATTGTCTTGCGCCATCCAACCGGGATTTGATATTTTTTCCAAATGGCAGTAGTTAAAATTGGCTACAGTGAAATTCGGCGTATACCCCTCCGTATATAGCACCACATCATATGTTTCGAACGTCACGTGATCTGCAAATAGGTTGGTATTGCCCGGCTCTAATGCGTACGCGGGTATGCGTATAAAACCATGCTCTATTGGTCCAGCTTTCGCACCGGATTGTATTTGTTGAGTAAATTTGAAGTATTTCAAAACAATCAGGCTGCCGGGGTTGGCACAAATCGCGTTGATGCTTTTTCCTGTGTCGTATGCGACAAATCGTCGCGATATCGCGTTGCAGGTGTTTTCTGATTGTCCAGTAATGTATAGTCCTTGACCGTTATGCACGGTGACGACATCATCAAAATAACAGGATATACCGTTTTCAATGATTAATTCAACGAGCTGAAACCCCTCGTTGTATGCATTGTTAATTTCTGTACTGACTATCATCCCATGTGTTGCGACAATGGTTTTATCGACAGTTCTCAATGCCCCGGCATACCGACTGTTGGCCTCTGTCATGAAATTTTTATTTTGCGTGTCCATTGCGGTCATTTTCGATGCAATGCCATTTTCACTATTTTTATGGGTCTCGTTCAGCGCTTTGGCTTCGTCGACAACTTTTTGTGCTGCCTGTAATACTGCGGTGGTGGTCATAGTGCAATCCCTGCGGTTGATAATGCTGTTTTGATGAGATAGATATCGTGTGATTGTCTGATGTTGTCCGCTTGCGCGGTCATGATACCCACCGCCATGCTGTCGATTGTGGGGGTCAAATCATATTGCCAAGATTCTGCGTCAATGTGTATTCCGGTGACATTTTCAGCCCCGGTAAACGCCAAAACAAAGTTGCGATTGAGGTTATTACCAATCTGATTGCCACTGTATTTTCGTTTGCGTTGGGTTGGCGCATACGACACCGCGATTAATGTTTTGCTGCCGTCGACGTCTCGCACCAACCCCAACCAATTAAAATCAAAATCGCCCACCGCGGAATCCATTGACAGGCTGTAAACCACTTTATCCGCGCTTATCCTGCCGTATTGGGTCACAGCTTGTTCATAGACAATATAACCCTGCGGGATGGTTTCTGTTGCCGGGGGCGGGTTGGCACTGTTCAGCCCTGGCACATAGGCCAATATGAATTTATTTGCGCCAAAATCGCCGCCAAATGCCAGCCTATCATTGATGTGATTTACGCCACTGTTTACAATCTTTGTACTCATAATGTCGCTACCATGGTTTCACTGTTGTTGTTAAATTCTTCTATTTGTCGATGACACCAAACGGTATCATTGACTGTATAATTGATGTCGATAAATGCCTCTACCGTCACCTGTTCTTGGTTAAATTCGGCAGCGTAAAACACGATGTTGGCCACGCTGGCCACTTGAAGTTGATAGGTTCGACACGTGCGCCCATATGTCCTAATAATGCTGTTTATCAAATCGCTTTTTTGTGACAATTCCCCGTCATCAATTTCAATGGTGATGGTGTCCCACGGTTGACCGACCTGTCGTTCGAAAAAATCACTGTGGGTCACACCCAGCCGTTCAAATATGCGTTTCATCCCCGCCACGCTGCCAGAATCTTGCGCGTTGGCAAACGCCCATTTTACCCGTGTTCGGTATGATTCCAGCGATTCACCCGGTAGCCGTTTTATTTGACGTTCCCACGCGATTAAATCCAACAATTGGACATTACACGTCATTTCATCGACAAAAAACGCCAGTTTCGCCCAGTTCTCTACACGCTGAAAAAATGCCTCCGCCCCACGTTTTAGCGCGTTGACCGACTCGCCATTTAACCAAAATGGCAGCTGAAAGCGTTTATCATCATCCATTGTCAATGACCGACAGTGATTGTATTTTAGGCATTGTCAGGCCGCTATCAATGTCCACGTTGTTGTGGGTCAATCGCGACAATCCCGAAAATTTTCGGTGTAACTCAGCACCTAAAACGGAAAAACTGTAAATGCTCAACGGTCGGATTTTGGTCAGTGGCTGTTCATCTGTCGACTGATAAAAGTCATTCTCTCGAAATGTGCAGCGAATAAAGTTATTAATGTTGTCTAATAGACTCGCACTGTCATCGTCGGTTAAATCGGGGTCTAACCAGACATTGAACACCAAGTCGTGTTGTGTTTTAGGTAAAGCAAAAACTTGTAAATCGTCACCGTGGCCATGATTACCTTGTAGGTTAATGTGGTCATTAATTTGCGCCAAAAATTCGGGTGATGGCTCGCCAACGTCTAGTAATATATACGCGTTTGCTGCGGCTTCTCCCCTGTTTACGTCATAGTCAAAAAACACATTATCAGTGTGTACGCTGGGAAAGCTGGTGATTATTTGGCGATAGACTGCATCTACATGGTAATCGGCCAAAAGACCAAATTGGTCAACAATCCGCAATCTGTAATCATCATCCGATTCAACATCTGCGCCGGGGGATGTTAACCCCCCCACACTATTTTCAACGCGGGTAATGCCGCTGATTGGTGTCGGTAAAATCGAATAATAGCCGGTGGCCAAATTGCTTTTTTCACCCATTTCTACCGCTTCAACGTCTGCTGTCACGGTCAATGTGTTGGCGTCAAACGTTGCGGGTTGGGTCGTGACCAATTCAAAAACGACCCCGGCTATCGGCGGCGATGTGATCCGGGTTCCGGCTGGCACGTCCAGTGTATTCACGCCGTTGTCACGATAAAACGTGATTTCCCCCGTTGCTTTGGCGGCAGGTTTTCGGATGATATTCCGCCCAGCTCCATGCCTATCAAGCGCCTCACCGGTTGCGGTTTTGATAAAGGCGTTGGGCATTAAGTTGGTAATGATCAGTTTAATAACGTATAACGCGGGAATGATGATCAACGCTTCGAACAGCCGCCCCAGAGGTGAGTAATCCGATTCGTTGCTGAATGGCGCATGTTGCGCAACCGCTTCTTTTTTGAATTCGGCTTTGAGTTCGGCTGCTGTTGTTGGTATGCCCAAATCTATCACTGTTTTTTTAAAATCCATATCAATCCTTTAACTTTGCCTGAATAACCAGCGTACCCGCTTTGATTTCATTTACCCGCTCTGTGCCCGGTATTATTCGTGGGTCTTTCCCAATCAATATGGCTATGTTTTTACACTGCGTTTTTCGTTTAATGAGGCTTCGTTCACCAATCATTGTCACCATCAACCCACTTTCTCTGATCATGTGTTTGATGTCTTGTGCCACGCTTTCAGCGCCATCAATTAGCACCGCGCTGTTGATGCCATCAATCACTAAATCGTCATCGGTGATCAATAAGTCCAATGCCTTCATATGGCCATTGCCTTAAATTGTTCAATTAATGACATCGCATCTTGATCATTTGTCTGTAGTGTTATGTTGCCAATTGACAGGCTACTGCTGTTACTGTCGTTGTTTTGAGTGTGACTGATAATCTGACTCATCAAACCGCCATCGGCCCCGCCGCTGTTTCTGTCTTTGTTTTGTGCAGGCACTAAATCAGCCTTATCTTTATCCACTTTTGCCATTGCTGCGCCACCCATGGTTTTTATACTGGGCAACTTGAGTTCTGGCAACGCTTGCCAGCCGGTTTTGATTGTCAGTGTTTGGTCTAATAGGCTAGATATTTGGCTTGGCAACACATCATCAATAAAGGTGACCAATCTATTGACCTGTTGTTGCTGTTCCATCGCTGCCGGTTGCGTCATGCCCATGGGCTTGACCGCATTGTCGGTGATGTTTGCCGACCGCGTTACCGCTACATCCTGTTTTAGCGCCGGGCTTTGGGCCACGGTAAACGGGGCCGCTGTGGCATCATTGGCCACCACCGACCGAGTGAGTTGTTGCTGCTGCGTGAGCGCTGCCGGTTGTGGCAGGCCCATGGGTTTGACGGTAGCATCGGTGATTTTTGCCGACCGCGTTACCGCCACATGCTGTTTTATCGCCGGGCTTTGGGCCACGGTAAACGGGGCCTCTGTGGCATCATTGGCCACCACCGACCGAGTGAGTTGTTGCTGCT
>JABSOG010000344.1 GCA_013216025.1 Algicola sp.
ACCGATTACGCCAACCAACGCCTGATTTCTGGCATGGTGTTTTGTGTAATGATAAGTTTCAATCATATAGATTGCATACAATTCTTTGGTCGCATTGCCTTGCATGATCTGTTGAATAAAACTCGAATTGGTCAGAATATCGTCCCATTTGGCGGCAACTTTTTGTTCCATCTCACTGATATTGATAATGCTCATTATTTGTTTCCTGTTAACAAATTGTAGGTGTGATTGATATTGCCTTGCAGCAAAATGTACTCGGCACCGGCCAAGGTGTCGAAATACAAACTGCCCTCAATAATCGTTGAGCCATAGATGCGATATAACGCGGCATGGCTGACTCGACATTTGGCAATAAAAAATTCTTTCGGTTGATGTTCTCGTGACCAGATGCAAATAGATTTTAGCAACCGCTTATACAGCATTTTGCCTTGATAATTGGTGCCGACGCATAAGCGTGAAATCAAAAACGTGGATTCTAAGTCCAGTTCAGGCACCAAGGATGTGACCCGGTCTTGAAATTCCTGATCGACCTGGCTGACTTGGGTCACGCGGACTGACGCGACAATTTCACCTTCTTTGATGCCACAAAAAATATGCGACGCCCGATCAAGCGTCTGTTCAGACGCATAAATAGGTGAGTTTTTGGTTAAATGATTGAGCTGCGCATACTCATAAACATCATGACGGTGTTCGAGCAATTGATCATAACTATGCTCATCTTCCAACAATTGAACTTGCATCTAATTTTCTCCGATGGGCACTAGCTCATATAGGCGGCTAATGCCTGATCAATTGCACATTCGCTTGCCTGCAAATGCTGTTTAATCGATTGTTGATCCTCATTGGGGCGATTCTGTCCAAGTTTAAATTTGCACAGTGCTTGGTCAACCGTCAGGGTGAATCCGCTGATCATGCCCGACAATCTATCGACGAATTCATTGGGCATAATGTCACTGCCCAACAATGCCGGTTCATAATGGGACACTTGCTCTTTAACATGCGCCACAAGCGCGTCAGGCGACATTTCGTTAACCTGCCCTTCAATGTGCGCAACCACATAATTCCAGGTCGGCACGCCGGGTTTTTTGCCATACCAACTGGGACTCACATAAGCGTGAGGACCTTTGAAAACAACGATACTCTTGCCGCCAGCCTTGAGCATTTGACAATGCTGATTGTTGTTGGCCAAATGAAAAGACAACGCCCAAGGTTCGTCAGTTTTTTCCAGTATCACCGGGACGTGGGAAATAAAAACATCCTTATCGGGGACATTAGTAATGACAGTAGCAAAGCTGTTGTTTTCGATAAAATCAAAAATCTGTTGCTGGTCTTCTATGTTAAATTTTTCAGGTATATACGTGTACATTGTGTCCCCTCGATAGAACCGAATTGGCTCTTTTTTGACTGTTGGCCATGTCAGTAAATCTGATCGGGCTAATAACGCGGCGGAATTATATAGTTCAAAAATGCATAGTCAATACTTCCCATTTCTATAACAGCATGATGTAGCTCAATAAAAACACGACTTAAACAATTTGGAAACGAACAAGCCTTGCTTCATTTACAAATAGTTATTCAGTTTTTAGTCAGTATGTAGTCGAAACAGGTGTGATCATTTAGACACAAGGCAATTCGAAAAGCACCCAATAGGATTTTGGATTAAGGTGCAAAATAAGTAAGCAGTCCAGTCAATTATGGAACAGAAACGGGTGAATTTTACTAGGAAAGCGGTAAGTACAGGGTGTGATTTTACTTAAACTAACTGTACGTTCGATCATAACTATGCATTTACACAGTAATGCGTCACTGGGGTAAAACGGTGATTTTGACAGCACAAATTTTTTTTGTATCTGATTGAAACAAATTAGCATTCAGTCTTTGTTTCGTTTAGTTTTTGAGCGACAAAGCGTAAAGAGGCTGGGGTTGCGACTGGGTGCGAAAAAGGATGATGGTTAATACGTAGGAAATTAATCGATGTGTTTCAATGAGATTGCACCAGCACAGACAAGTGCTGGTGTATTACCCTTAGCGGGTGAATAAAGCCAATGCTTTAATGACTACCGGTTAGCAATAATGCGATAGACCAGCCAGTGTACGACAGGCATTTGCGTTACCTTGAGCACACAATGCTCTTAAGTCCTCACAGTCTCCTTCATCTGGTGCGGCAGTGGCGAAACCAGACAAAGTGGCACTCAATCCCAAACCTAATCCCAATACCAGTAAAGCTTTTTTCATTGCGTTTGTTTTCATTTTTCTAATCCTGTTTATTGTTGTTTTTACCCGGTTTAACCGTGGTAGTTATCGCTGTTTTGCGCGGTTGTCACCGCTGTTCAAATCAGCGAGGCCATCCTAATGTCAGTGGCTATTGAACGGTTATTAAAAACTGGACAGTTCTTTATAAATTAATGGACAGTCTAGTTAATCTTGTTATTTTTCATTAAGATAGAATTTAAAATTATTTGATTTTATACCAATTCAAGTGCGATTTCCTGCTGGTACTGCTTGGGTGGGATGCCAAATTTGGCTTTAAAACAACGTGAGAAATAGGCGTGAGACGAAAACCCTACCCCATAGTAGATTTGTGAAACCCGCTGGCCAGTTGCCAGCAACTGAACGGCCCGCGTCAGCCGATAGTTTCGGACAAATTCTGGAAAAGTCAGATCAAAACAGGCTTTGAGTTTTCGCTGCAGCTGCTTTTCGCTAAGCTTTAACGACTCGCTAAAGATTTGGGTATTAAGGTCTGGATTAGCATAATGGTTGAGCATGTGATCATTTATTTTGGCTAAAAACTGCTGCGCCATTTCATTTGCCCCGGCGACAGTAATGCTTTGTGGCGTTTTGACAGGTTCAATTGCTTGGCCTTGGCGTTTGCTCAAAATATCACGAATGCTGAGAATATTGTGAATGCGCAGACTCAGCTCGGCCAAATTAAAGGGCTTGGCAACGTAATCATCCACCAATAACGCTAATCCTTTGAGTCGGCTTTCGAGGCTGCCTTTGGCGGTGAGTAAAATAATCGGAATATGGCTGGTCAGTTCATCCGATTTGAGCAATTGAGCCAATTCATAACCATCCATTAGCGGCATCATAATGTCACTGATAATTAAATCAGGCAGTTGTTCACGCGCGATGTTAAACCCTATTTGACCGTTTGAGGCCGTCATACACAGGTAATCACTACTCAGGTTGGTCTGTAGCAAAGTTCTCATGTCTGCATTGTCATCAATAATCAACAGCGACTTTTGTAGACCCGTTTGAGCGGTAGCGGGATCGCCAATTGTGGTATCAAAGTCAAATTGCGGTGCGGCTTCTTCAACCACTAATGCCAGTTGTTGATGAATACTATTTGTTGTGCTGGTGATGTTCGAGGGTGCAACCAATTCTGTGGTCACCTGTACAGATTCTACCGGCAGAGTGACGGTAAATGTCGAACCTTGGTTCAATTGACTGGTGAGGCTAAGCGCGCCTTTGTTTTTGGTGACCAACTCCTTGACTAAAGCCAAACCTATACCGGCACCGGGGATAAATTCACCTTGGGCCGTGGCGACCCGACTAAATCGGTCAAAGATGATCTCTTGGTCTTTTTCACTAATACCGATGCCGCTGTCTTTCACTGCAATTTCAACCCGTTGGCATTGGGCCAAAGCTGTCACAGTGACACTGATTTGTCCTGTGGCCGGGGTGTATTTATAGGCATTTGATAATAAGTTAATGAGTATTTTATTGAGCGAATCGGGCAGTAAGTTTAGCGTCGTATCATCGAACGCGTTAATACTCAGGGTGATTTGTTTTGACATCATTAAAGGCTCAAATGACGCCGTTATAATATTGAGGGTTTGCGCCAGTGAAACTTGCTCAAATTGACTGGCCTGTTGGTGTTCGAGCTTGGTGAATTCTAGTAGTTGGTCGACCAAATTTAATAAACGTTGACCACTGCGTTTGACCAACGTCAAGTCAGCGCGTAAATGTTGTGACTTGGGGTGTGACAACATCTGGTCCAGTGGACTGAGGATCAAGGTTAATGGTGTTCTGAACTCGTGGGATACGTTGGCGAACAAGTGTTCTTTTTGTTCTAATAATGTATTGATGGTGGCCGTACGCGCTTTGATGCCCTGTTCGAGGGTTTGCGCCCGTTTAACTAGGTTAAGCGTTTGCCTACGATAGATGGCATATATACCTGTAACTATAATGAGTACATATAACGTATAGGCCAGTGTGGTTTTCCACCAAGGGGGCGTTATGGTTATTTTTAGCGAGCGATAGTGTTCAGGCCAATTGCCCTGAAGATCGCTGGTTTTGACTTTAAACTCATAGGTTTTTGGTGTTAGTGCGGTAAATGTGGCGATTGGCTCATCATAATCTTTTTCAATCCAGTGCTCATCTAGGCCTTCAAGTTTATAGGCATAAGAAAGTTTTTCTGCCTGATTGTAGTCGGATGTAGCAAAAGATATCGAAAACAAATAGTCCTGATAGTCTAACGTCAGGTGACGAGTCTGGTCCAACGTCACTGATAACGGCGATTTGGTGTTCGAATGGCTGGGCTGGACAGATTTATTCAGCACTTTGAGATCGGTAAGCAGGATATCAAACGGGCGACTGACGGGTTTTGACCGGGTCAGCTTTTCAGGAAAAAATTGGAGCAGTTGCTGTTCATCAACCACAATAACACCGCCCTGAGCGGTATTAGTCATTTTTCCCTGATTGAATTGGTGACGCGGTAACCCATCACTAATACCAAAAGTACGCGTAGTTTTGTCACTTAGTTTGAGCCGAATCAAACCGGCTGATGTGCCCAACCACAGATTTTGTTGGTTATCTTCAGTGATGGCATAAATGGTGTTGCTAGATAGTCCGCCATTTTGGTCGATAAATTGGATCTCTTGTTTGTTTGGGTCAAATTGCCCCAGCCCCAGAGTTTGAGTGCCCACCCAAATAGTGTTTAAACTGTCTTTAAATAATCGCCAGACGCTGCGTATGGATTTATCTTGATAAGTAATGCTGGTCAAGTTTTTGCTGGTTTTATTGTAAATTTTTAACCCCTCATGACGAAGACCAATCAACAACTGTTGCTTGTCTAATGGCAAAATACTCGACACGGCAACCGCTTTGATGTGGTGAACATAATGACTGTCGCCCTGTGCCAAACTGAATAAACCCGAGGCTTTTTGTTTGCCCGATTTAAACAAGCTGATCCACAGTGTACCTTGTTGGTCTATGGCCATGGTGTGCAGGTTATTGTTGGGCAAAGGTGGCAGTGGCTGCAACGGCGTGGTTTGGTTACCTGCGGGGTCAAACTTGAAAATCCCCTTTTTGAAAATGGACAGTCTTAGGGTTTTATCCGGTGCTTCGACAATCGCATTTATATGACCTTGTGACCGGGCGCGCAACGTGACTTGCAGGGTATGCTCGTCTAACTGATAAAGATTATTATTGGCACCAATCCAAATATTGCCCTGAGCGTCTTTAAACAGCGCGCCTATGGTTAAGGCTGTTTGTTTGCTTGCGGTCAAAGTATTAAATAAAAATGCCTCTGACGAAATTTTTAACAGTCCTTGGGTAAGTGTCCCCAGCCACAAAGCACCACTAGTGTCTTGGGTAATGGATATTACCGACATCGAGGTTAGCGCTGTGCTACTGTCGGCATTATTGTTAACCTCGTCAAAAGCTTGCCGTTTTGGGTCAAACAGGCTTAATCCATTATATAAAGTACCAACCCACAAGCGTTGTTGGTCATCTTCAAAGATGGTGCGAATATTGAGTGCTTTGATGTGATTTTGTGCTTTAAGGGGCAAGGCGAAACGGTCAAATGTGTTGGTGGATGGATTAAAGCGGTTCATGCCATTACTGGTGGCGACCCAGACATCACCCTTGCGAGTTTCATACACCCGTTTGATCACATTAGCATCTATGCTTGTTGGGTCTTTGCTGTGGTGTTCAAAATGCTTGATTGTTTTGTGCTTTTTATAAAGGCGAGGCTGATAGACAAACAACCCCTCACCAGCAACCGTATACCAAAGCCGTTGCTGCGAGTCTTCAAACAGCGTCATCACACGTTGCGAATTGCCTGCTTCTGGTGGGTCAAAAGCCGCGTTTTTACGTTGACTCAATCCGCTTTGGGGATCGAATAAATTAATCCCCCGATACCCTCCAAGCCACAGTCTATTGTCGGCAGATTTGGCAATATCAAATAAGCGGTCAGTGCTGATGCTAGCTCGGTTGTTGCTGTCATGTTTAAAGTGAGTGAATTCGAATGTGCTTGAATCAAAACGGTTTAAACCGCCGCCATAAGTCGCAATCCACAAAACCCCCTGCTCACCTTCAACCATGCCGGTAATGAAATCGTGTGACAGACTATTACTATCGTTTGGGTTATGACGAAAGGTTTTCATCTCATAACCATCAAAGCGAATGAGCCCTTTATTTGAACCAATCCAAATGAAACCGGCATGATCCTGTAATAAGTGATTATATTGGTGTTCGACAGATTTTTGCCGCACAACAGCAGGGCCAGGATTGGCAAAAGGACTTGAGGGTGCAGCGTGCGATAGTGCAGCTGTGCAACAGCAATACAGTAAAAATACCAACAAACAGCAGGCTTGCGGCCAACGAGGGTTTCTATTCGCTAATTTTAGAGACATGTGAGGGATGAGCCGTAATTTTTTGCGGGTATTCAATCACATGGCAAGTCAAATGTCGATGGTGACAACTGAGCGTACGAGATCTTATGTATTTAAAGCATCTACCTGCTGCCCCCGTTATTTCCTGCTCGCAACTAAAGTCATTTAACTCGAAAGTTGCCCGCTATTGCCACTTAGCTGCCAGATTTAAATTGTGCCAATGCGGTTTGTTGAATTAGGTAGAGTATGGAAAGTTAACTTGAGTGGACTTATAACGGCACAATAAACGGATAAACATTAGTTGGCTAAAATGTAAAACGAAGTGGAAGCCAACTAACAGTTATAATTCCGACTTTGTAACCTTGTTAGGGTGCTAGCTGATAAGCCAAAAACGTTTGTTTACTGAGTGAGCCATAGAATATGTGTCATCACCCCATGAGGCGAAATCCAATACAAGATTACCATTTCGGACGGGTTGGAGCTCAGCTGGTAAGTCAGTTCTTGGGGCTGAAAAAATCATTGCTTCTTGCGTTGTTTTACATGCTGTTAACCCAAAAGGTAACGGATAATCCCTAATCTCAAATGCCGTAACGGCCATAACCCGAGAATGACTAAATCCATGTCGTACTGGATAAATATGTCCGATAATTTTCTGGTCGTTGAAATACTTCTCCAGTTCGCGAAGCTCATTAGTTGGCTGATCTACAGGTCGCATCCAAAGTGTATAGGCAAATTGACTTATCCAAAGGACAATGACTACTGTAACTATAATTATGACATATCGCACATTGAACCCTAACAGGGTATTAATAGGAATTCACGATAAACCCGAAAGCGTATTCCCTTCATCACATTAATATTTTCATTTATTTGCGAATAGTATCAGATTGTTAGCACACGATTCAACCAAGCTTCCTTAACGAAAAGCCTGTTATATTTAACGAGAATCAAATTGGCACACTTCACACAAAAATATAATAATAAAACTTAATTGATTCAATATGTTAAATATATACGACGTGGAAACTGAGCCAACGGTGATTTGAAGAGCTTGTGAGGAAGACCAACACGTAAAATTTATCATGCAAACAGCCCGATGAATGCAGTAGGGGTTAAGTCTGATTTTCTCGCTTTGGGCGAAAACAGACCAAACCCGTTAAGAGTCCTCAACCATTCCGATCTGGTGTTCGTGGTTGTCCCTCTCCAAGCGAAGACGATCCAGAAGGTGGAGCTAACAACTCTCCGGTACCACCCACGTGCCGCCCCCTTGGTGCGACACCCCCGTTTTGTTGCGGTCATAATGAACTTTATGCTATGTTGCAATGGCTTTTCTAACAAAGCGATAAAATGGAAAAATCACAGTAAATACAGTTGAAAAGGGTTTATATGTTAAAAAAATCAAATGTTAAACAAGGAAATCGCGACGCATTAGCTGGTAACGAACTGCCAACCGATATGTTGTCACAGGTTAGCGGTGGTATAGGTACTGGGATTATTATATTACCCCCACCGCATCCAACAGGATCGTGCCCTAACCCTGATCTTAATCCCCAACCCTGATCTTGATAAGCTCACCGAGCGCAAAGCATAACCCTAGGCCCGAAAGGGCCTTTTCTTTGCCTGCAACACGCCGCTTTGTTGCTGGCTAAAAGGGTAGATCCGATGTTTGCA
>JABSOG010000345.1 GCA_013216025.1 Algicola sp.
GCCGACCACGACATGCCGGCCAGCAATTGATTGTTGGCCGGCATGTCGTGGTCGGCTTGTATTTCGAGGTTGTTGTCGAGTGCCAATGCCATAATCGCTTCAAAATCGCGAACGCCACTGAGTGGATCGCGGTCTTTAAGCCACAGCTCAAAACCCGCGTTACTGGGGCTGGTGAACTCACCGTTGTACTTAAATGGGCCGTAAATACACAAAACCCCGTCTTTTTTAAGCTGTTTGCCTGCTCGCTCAAAAAAGCCGATAACATGTTCCCACGACATAATATGCAGCGTATTGGCGCTGAATAAACCGTCAAATTGGGTGTTTGGCATCCAAGGAACCGTCGATAAATCTAGTTCAAAAGGGGCCAATACATTGTCGGGGCGTTGCATCAGGTTTTGTTGCAGACCGGTAAAGTACTCGCCAAAATCCATCGGTTGCCAAGTGATTAAGGGCATCTGGTCGGCAAAATGAACCACATGCTGCCCCGTACCACTGCCTACTTCAAGCACACAATCACAGTCAGCAAAGGCTTGTTTGAGTTTCTCGGCAATAACACCCTTATTACGTTCGCAGGCCTCTGATTGAAACGACATCATCATATTACTCAGCGACTTTGGTGCGAATGCCAGTGGGTTCGATAGTGATCAAACCCTGCTTCATCAGTCCGCCAATGGTTTGCTTGTAAATGCGCTTGCTCACCTTAAACTTCTTGTAAATTACCTCTGGCGGACTCTTGTCGCCAATGGCCAGATAACCGCCTAGTTTTTCAAGTTCGTTAAGCACTTTTTGCGACAATTCATCGCGCTGCTCAGCGGCTGGACGAGTCAGCGTTAAGTCGATTTTTCCATCTTCACGAACGCGCTTGATATACCCTTTGCGATGGCTGCCGATGCCTAAAAACTCAAACACCTCATCTTTGTAAATTACGCCCCAGTGGGCATTGTTGATAATGGCTTTAAAGCCCAGGTCGGTTTGGCCGCCCAAGATCAAATCGACTTCTTGACCGGCGGTAAATTTAGGTTCAACCTGGTCTAAAAACTTGTCGATTTTGGCTGAGGCGGTAATACGTCGGTCGACGCGGTCGATATAAACGAATACCAAATGGCGATTGCCCACTTCAAGGCGCTTTTTCTGCTCGCCAAAAGGCACCAGCAAGTCTTTTTCAAGACCCCAATCCATAAAGGCGCCAACATTGTTGACCTCTATGACTTCGAGGTTGGCAAACTCGCCGACTTTGGCCAACGGAGTGCGGGTAGTTGCAATGACCCGGTCTTCAGAATCGAGGTAAATAAAGACGTCAACAACCTGATCAACTTCGCAACCCTTGGGCACCACTTTTGTGGGCAACAAAATCTCGCCGAGGTCGCCGCCGTCGAGATAAACACCAAAATCTACTTTTTTTACCACAGTCAACGAGTTGACTACACCAATCCTAACCATCAGGTCGTTCCGCTTGTTTTAATTTGTTGGGGGCAGTTTAATCGATCAGGCATCAATATACCATTTTGGCGGGGGGTGATTGCCACTCTTTCGACCTAAAAACGGTCAAACTTAGCAATAAAAGCAAACAACTGCACTATTTTGCTAAAAAAGAAATGCATTTTGCTCAACTGTTGATTATGATCGCCCTAAAAGCGACCTTCAGTGTGGGTAAATGATGACTAAAATATTGGTAATAGGGTATGTATGGCCAGAGCCTAACTCCTCTGCTGCCGGATATTATATGCTGTCATTGCTCGAAACCTTCCTTGAACAGGGTTGGCAGGTTATCTACGCGACCCCGGCTGTGCGCACCGATCACATGGTCGATTTGGCCGCAATGGACATTCAAACCAGCGAAATCACCCTCAACGACAGCAGCTTTGACGACTATATTTGTGACCTGAATCCAGACATAGTGATGTTTGACCGCTTCATGATGGAAGAACAATTTGGCTGGCGAGTCGAAAAACACTGCCCAGATGCACTTAGAATACTCGACACCGAAGATTTACACTTTTTGCGACAAGCCCGCCACAAGGCTTACACCAAAAAAAGAGAACTCACCAAGGCCGATATGCGCTCAGATGTCGCCAAGCGTGAAATAGCCTCTATTTTGCGCAGCGACCTAACGCTTATCATCTCGCAATGGGAATACGAACTGCTGCAAAAAGAATTCGGCGTAGACCAACGCCTGCTGTTACAACTACCATTTTTACTCGAACTGCCCGACAGCCCGCCACCGGGATATCACGAACGCGAACATTTTATGTCGATAGGCAACTTTCGTCACGCGCCTAACTGGGATGCGGTATTGTGGCTAAAAGAACAAATCTGGCCGCTCATTCGCGCACAAATACCTGACGCCCAACTGCATATTTACGGTGCCTATCCGCCACCAAAAGCCACCAAACTGCACAACCCCGACAAAGGTTTCCACGTATTGGGCTGGGCCAAAGACGCCAACAGCGTGATGCGTCAAGCCAAAGTGTGTTTGGCACCGTTACGATTTGGCGCGGGCATTAAAGGCAAATTGGCCGAAGCCATGTTAAATGGCACACCAAACGTCACCACTGGTGTTGGTGCCGAGGCGATGGCATGTGGGTTAGAATGGTCGGGTTTGATTGGCGAAAATGCGCAGGATATTGCCGATCAGGCAGTAAAACTCTATCAAGACGAAAACTTGTGGCAACATTGCCAGCAAAACGGCTTCGACATCATCAGAACCGGTTACAACAAGGTCTCTCTAGGTGAAAAGCTGATAGATGCCATCGAAAACCAAGTCGAAAACCTCGAAGAAATCCGCAACGACAACTTCACCGGTGCCATGCTGCGCCACCATCATCACAAAAGCACCCAATACATGGCGCAATGGATAGAAGCCAAGAACAAGCTCAAAGGGCAAGGTTTAAAGTAACCGCTTCAATTAAGAGCCTAGTAACCCCAACAACTGCTCAGCAACCTTTCTGTGTGCACTGGCCGTTTCACCGGTATAAGGCAAAGCGTTTTGGCAATGAGCAATATCCTCCTGCAAAGTCAGACTACCCAGATAGTGCAATTTACAATCGACATGATTATTGTGCATTAACTCGGTGAGCTTGTGGTGAACCGTACTGCCGTCGTTACTGTTAAGTGTATTCACAACCAAATCTTCATACGTCAACTTTTGGTCGGCCTGTTTGATTTGTGCGTAAGCATGGGTCATCCCAAAAGGCACATCATAGGTGAGTAATAATCGAATACGGGATATCTCCAGCCACTTAGCACTGCTGCTGGCCGACGAACGTGGGCAGGCAACAACAACCAAATCGGCATCATCTTTGGCGGTGTGTTTGGTGTGAAAGTGACCGTCCTCGTCAAAATAGCAAAACAATATACGTTTACCAAAATCATTAAACGCCCGCGCCAGCGTAGCCGCAATCATGGTGGTTTTATCACCTTCATCATCGCCCATTACCGTAATCACCGGGATTTGAGCCTCTAATACCACATCGATATCTCGTGCTGGGTTGGTGTATGAGAGTGTGGGTTCAGTTTTCAATGGGGTCACGTTTTGGTGTCAGAGTCATTTTATTGTAGTACAAAAAACGCTCACCTTTAACGTGCCATTGGCTGTAAATTTTCATATCGGTTATACTGGCCCAACGATTGATGACACGTAAACTGCCGGACTTTTGATGAAATACCCCCTTGGTATTCAAACATTTTCAGAAATACGCGAAGAGAATTATCTTTACTTGGATAAAACCCAGCTGATCTACAATCTGGTGAGTTCAGGCAAAGTGTATTTTTTGTCAAGACCTCGTCGTTTTGGTAAATCGTTACTGGTATCCACGCTTGAATCATTGTTTCTTGGCCACAAGTCGCTTTTTGAAGGTCTGGCCATCAATGATACAGATTACGACTTTGCCGTATATCCGGTGATCAAATTGGAGTTTTCATCTGCTGATGTTGATCAGGCGGCAGATTTTAAACAGTATATTGTCAATGTTACCAATGACTTTGCCAATCGTTATGATATAAAACTCGAAATTGACAGTTACGAGCAGCGATTTGCTGAACTGGTGCGAAAACTCTATCTCAAGACACAGCAAAAAGTAGTTGTGTTGATAGATGAGTATGACAAATCAATTCTTGATAACCTGAATAAACCAGCGCTGCCAGAAATCAAAGAAGTGATGAATGCTTTTTACGGCGTGATCAAGACACTTGATGAGTACTTGAAGTTTATCTTTATTACCGGAGTAACCAAGTTCGCGAAAGTGTCTGTTTTTTCTGGAATGAATAACTTAACGGATCTCTCACTGCACCGGCGTTATGCCAACCTTTGCGGTATTACCCAGCAAGAATTTGAGAATAACTTTAACCAAGGCATTGAAGAACTCGCAGAGTTGGAACAGCTAACCAAAGACGACCTGCTGACAAAAATCAAACATTGGTATAACGGCTATTTGTTCCATCCAAAGGCTGTTGGCGTTTATAACCCCTACTCATTATTATCATTGTTTGAATATCAAGAATTTCAAAATTATTGGTTTACCACAGCCACACCAACCTTCCTGTTAAATTTGCTGCAAGAAACCCAATACGACTTAAAAAACCTGTCGCAATTTGAAATTGGTGCCAGCGCTTTTGCCGCCTCAGAGCCTGAAGACATGAGCATTTTGTCATTGTTCGTTCAGACTGGTTACTTGACTATCAAAGACTACAAAGCCCCGTTGTACACTTTGGATTTTCCAAATTTTGAGGTTAAAAGTTCGTTTTATGATTCTGTCGCTACCCGCTTTGCCCACCTCGACAGCGGTTTAAGTGAAAGCTATACCCACAAGTTGGTGGAATACATCAAAACAGGCGATTTGGACAACTTCTTTGCTACCTTGAGCAGATTCTTTGCCAATATCCCTTATGATATTGCGATAAAAGACGAAAAATACTACCAATCGTTGTTTTACGCCGTATTTACCCTGTTGGGTTTAACCATCGAAGCCGAGGTTCGAACCAACATAGGTCGAATTGATTGTGTGCTGCAAACAGACGACACGATTTACGTTATCGAATTCAAATTAAACGACACCTGCGAAGCCGCTATGCAGCAAATACATGACAAACAATATGCCCAAAAATACCAAGATGGCAGAAAAGAGATTGTTTTGGTGGGTGTTGAGTTTGATCACAAGACTCGAAATATTGGGCGGTTTGTTCGGGAGATAGGGTGAGGGGTGAAGAATTGAATTCTGAGGTAATGTCATGCACAATGGGTTAAGCGATGATGAAAACAGGTGTTAGAAAATGAATCATGTAGAAAACCTTCATCCCCAGTACATAACTAATGAAGACGGTCATAAAACGGCTGTAGTCATCCCTATCCGGGAGTTTGACACATTAATGGAAGATATGGCGGATTTGGCAGCTGTAGCTGAACGCGTAAATGAAACAACAACCTCACATCAAGATTTTGTCGAAGAGCTAAAAAATGACGGTTTGTTATAGCGTTCATTGGAAGAATTCGGCTAAAAAAGAACTCAAAAACCTCGATAGAAATGTCATTCCCGCTATTATTGCAGCAGTCGAAAAGCTGGCTGTAGATCCCTTACCCAGTGGAACCAAGAAGCTGCAAGGCAGTCAGCATACCTACCGTATTCGTGTCAGAGATTATCGTATTGTGTACTCCATTAAAAACAATGTACTTGTGGTTGAGGTTTTGCGGGTTGCTCATCGAAAAGAGGCATACAGATAAGGTGTTTATGATAGAAAATCAATTATATGACTACGACCCGGCAACAGCGCTGGATAACCCCGAGGCCATTGAGGTATTTATGGCGGATGCGTTTTCAACTGGTGACCCAGATTATATTGTCAAAGCGATAAAGCTTGTCGCTAGAGCCAAGGGTATGACTCAATTGATTCAGGCAACCGAGAATGCAAGCGAGTAATCATCGACAGCTGCACATCCCGAAGTAGGGTGCGCCGTGCGCACCGAAATCTATTCGTTTACCACTAATCCCTGATACCCCCAAACCTATCATTTGCACCCGCCAGCCAATGTGTATAATATCGACAAACCGCATTCCCAATAACAACGCACAATGCCAAATACAACAGCCGAACCGACACGAATACTTATTAGTTACAGCCATGACAGCGCCGAGCACGACAAGCGGGTGCTGAATTTGGCTGATCGGTTATGCGGCAATGGCATCGACACCGAGCTGGACCAATACATCAGCGGCACGCCCTCTGAAGGTTGGCCAAATTGGATGACCCGAATTGTCAAAGACGTTCAATTTGTTTTAGTCGTTTGCACTGCAACATATTATAAACGCGCAACAGGTGAAGAAAAGAAAGGTGTTGGAAAGGGAGTAAAGTGGGAATCTCTGCTTTCATCACAAGCCATTTATGATAACAACAGTGAAAATAAAAAGTTCATTCCAATCCTTTTTGCTGATGGCAAATACGAATATATCCCTGACCCCTTACGCCCAGTAACTCACTACTACATTGACGACGATGAACAATACCAAAACCTCTATCGTTATCTCACAGACCAACCCAAGGCGATTAAGCCTAAACTGGGTAAACCTCTCGAACTATCTCCACAAAATACAGATGGACAGCCACCAGCGCCAATAACAACACCAGATCAAGCCAACGAACCTGTAGCCGTACGGTTGACGGTTCCGTTCCTTGCAGAACCAGATATCTTTGTCGGTCGCGAGAAAGAGCTGAAACAGCTGACCGAAGCGCTGAGCAAACCCGGCAGTGTTCATGCGGTGAGTGGCAAATTGGTTAATTTGATTGGTCTTGGCGGCATAGGCAAAACCACCTTGGCGCGGGAGGCTTTAAAGCGCTGCAAAGACAACTTTCCGGATGGTTGTTTTGAAATTCGTCTTGAGGGCATGAGTCCTCAAGCCTTTGCGGTGAAATTGAATGGTTTGTTGAATCAACCGCCATCAGAGCCTGCTGATGTAGAGCAAGCTCAGCTGCAAATCACCCACCTGTTAAATGAACATCAAATATTGTTATTGCTCGATAACGTTATTGATGCCAATGAGCTTTTGCAGGTGCTGCCGCAAAGCTGTAAAAGCAGTATTATTGTTACCAGCCGGGATTTGGATTTGGCCGACGCGGTTCGAATTACACGGCCTAACCTTCATGTCAGTGATAGTTTTTTGGAAGTATTTAACGGCAAAGAATGTTTATCGCTGTTTGAGCAGTTGTTGGGTGGTAAATATCAGACAGAGCAGGAAGACACTTATCTTGCTATTGCCGAGCAACTTGGTTTTTTGCCTATTGCACTTCGTTTGGCCATCAGTACGTTGATATTTGGTCCACGGCATTCACCAACCCAGCTTTTGAGTATTTTAAAGTCAGATCAAAAACTCAAGCTTATCGATACTGCCCTTAAACATGACGCCAACAGCGATGAACGTTCAATCTTTGCGGTATTTGATTTGTCAGCGCCGTTATTGGATGAATCGCTTAAACAAACGTTGGCTGAACTGGCTGTTTGTGCGCCTGGTCCGGTGCCTGTGGATTTTTTGCAGCATCTTACTGAGCAGGATGATTTGGCTGACAGCCTTGAAACGCTGGTGAGGTATAGCTGGTGTAAGCAAATTTGTGTTGATGATGTGCAGCATTATGAGTTGCATCAGTTGGTTAGGGAATTAATTCAAGAACAATTGGTGGGTGATGAATTGCGGGATCGTCATGTTGATATTGTTCATCATTTGTTTATTGAGGAGCCAGCGCATTTTTTGGAATTGGAACGGTGGCTTGGGCAGGCTGATTTGATTTTGCCTGTTTTGAAGGAGCGGAAGGATAGGCGGTTGGTTTATTGGGCCTCTGGAGGGTTTTGTGTCTTTTGTAAAAACAGGGGCTATGGTGAACGGTTTATCACAATTTGTCAGTGGGTTATTGAGTCTTTTCAAGATAATAAAGCTGACGTGGCGATAGCACTTGGCAATCAAGCTTTGCTAATAAGAGATTTTGGGCGACTTGATGATGCAATGGCTTTACATCAAAATGAAGAGGCAATCCATGAATTGATGGGAGCGCAAGTAAGTTTGGCAATCTGTTACGGTAATCAAGCGACAATACATCTGTATAGAGGAAAGTTTGATAAGGCGATGGCCTTGCGTCAAAAGGAAGAGGTCATTTGTGAAGAGATGGGTGACCGGGCGGGGTTATCACGAAGCTATGGCAATCAAGCGTTGATACTAAGGGCAAGAGGTCAGTTGGATGAGGCGATGACCTTGCATCAAAAGGAAGAGGCCATTTGTGAAGCGAGGGCGGAAGGGC
>JABSOG010000346.1 GCA_013216025.1 Algicola sp.
TGTGCACAGGAGCGAACACCTCCGGTGTTCCATGCTTTGCGCCGGTCAAACTCGCTGATTAATTTGAGGAACTTGTAGGTGGCGGCATTGATGTAAGCGGATAGAAGGGTGATTTTCTTGCCAAGTGCTTCATTGTTTTCTTCTCGGTTGGGGTCGATCACACAATCAAAAGTGCTGATTTGATTAAGGTCCATTGTCATGCTCCTTATTTAAGAATGATGCTTGAATTGATTCAAAGTACTGTATATAATAATAGCTGTTATTTTATACTGTGGTTAAGATTAAAATAATCTAAAACAATGACTTATATAACTTTATGAGAGATTTTGGTGATAATTGATTGCATCCTAGTGTCTCATCAATTGCCGTTTATCATTCAAATCAACAATACAAGTAGGAGCAGGTCACTGATTAAATAGTCAACGGCTTTAAACACTTGATTGTTGAATATGTCACTTGCTCCCTCGGGACTTTTTGCCTTGCCACCGAAAAATACCACTATGGTGGTCACTGCCAAAACTTGGCCTTCATAAAAAAGCAATCTGACACACACCGCCCCTCAATGGGTACCATGTAACTTTAGAGGAAATATCATTGGAAAAAAATGCCATACACTTTTTAAACTTCTTGGCAAAGCGAATTGGCCAGGTAAAATTGCAGGAACACATTGCCATCGTTGCATTCATCAGTTCTGTAGTTGTAGTTTTTTACACCGTCTCACATAATGAGAAAATGACAACGCCTATCTTACAGATATCAACATTTGAAAAACAACACGAAACACCCAATTTATCTGATGATACTGTCGGTATAAAAGTTGAAAATCTTGGTTTAGGCCCTGCTCAAATTAAACATAGCGGGATTTATATTTTCAATGGAAAAGAGGGGTTTTCTAAAGTTGATGAGATGGCCGATTTTAATATAAAAATGGCTCAAATTGGCTGGGTGGGTAACTTCAACTATACATGGTCACATATTGAACCGGATAGTTATTTGTCTATCGATAAACGAAAAAATGTTATCACATTAGAGAAACATCGACCTAGCAATTGGGAGCAAGGGAAGAATATTTTGATATCAATTTGTTACTGCTCTATATACGAGCAGTGCTTTTATGTCTCTAGTGTAGATTATCATCAAATATCTTCTTGCTCCGCTTATGATTACGGAAAATTGGTAATCGAAAGTTTAAGAGAAGCTAACAAGCAAAAGCTGTCGGGCGCATAGGTGAACCGTTACTTTGGACGTTATTCTAAAATAGCCGTTAATTACCACCCCCCCCCCAGTTTAACTTGGGGCTCAGGTCACTTGGTCAATAATCAACTGTTTTAGACGCTTGATTGTTGAAAAAGCGACCTGCCACTCATACCTTCTGTTGTAGCAATATCAATCAGCAGTCACAAGTTATATCAATTCTGAGATCGAACGTAAGAATTTGAGCCATCACAATTCTACACCCCACCGACATCGACTTGATAACCTATTGATAAATAAATGTTATTAAACCCAGTCCTGCAATACCAAGTTTCTGTCCTGAGTGTAATACCCACTTTTTCAGCTTAATCGTAAGATATATCCCAGTTGCCCAACACACTTATAACACACAAATAGAGAGAGCTTTAAATATGACCTTTTTAAATAAATGTATCACGCTTAACAAAAAGCAAACCTTGGTATGCTCGTTATTATGTATCGCCTCAATGACGGCTGGCGCGGCGAATACTGACTCCCAAGGCTGGAATGTGGTAAGCGATGACAGTGGTGTTACTGTATCTACAAGAGATGTCGTTAATCATGATATTAATGAGATAAGGGCGGAGACAAAACTAAAAGCGAGTGTCAATCAACTAGTTTCACTTTTCATGGATGTTAATAAATGTGGTTTGTGGGCAGAAAATTGTGATTCGTCGAAAATACTCAATAGACAAAGTGACAATGAATTTAACCTGTATCGAATGATAGAAAACCCTTGGCCTTTTAGTAATAGAGACTATTTACTCCATGTCAAGGTGGAAAAATCAACTGAAACGGGTTCCACAATTATTACCTATGAAAATCTAAAAAACCAAATGGCAGAGAATGATTGCTGTATTAGGTCGAATATAGTGAAGGGGTTTTGGAAATTTACACCTGCAAGTGATGGTTTTACCCAGGTGACTTACCAGTTTCATACTGATCCAGGAGGCGCTCTACCCGCATCATTGTTAAATAACGTCATGCCAGATTTGCCCGTTAATTTACTTAAAGCGATAAGCAAAGAGGTCAGTAACGCATTATAAACCATCTAATTAAAGGCTTGCGCCACGAACCACCAGCTGGGGACAGACCAGATTCATTATTTTGCGGACAGCTTGCCTGTCCAAAAATAAAGAACTGCTCTGTCCCCCTCGAAGCTACCCTGAGACACAAAAAAGCGGGAAAATTGCCCGCTTTGTTTTAAAGGTCAATAAAACCTAAACGTACAAAACCTCAATGATCTCAAACTCAACCATACCCTTTGGAGTTCGGATGTTCGCTACATCATCTACCGATTTTCCGATTAAACCACGGGCAATCGGTGAACTGACCGAGATTTGGTTGGATTTAATATTCGCTTCATCTTCACCGACAATCTTGTAAGTCACCTCTTCTTCGGTATCACAGTTGATAATGGTCACTGTGGTACCGAAGATGATCCGGCCAGTATTTTCTATTTTGGTTATATCTATGATCTGAACATTAGACAGCTTGGCCTCGATGTCCTGAACGCGGCCTTCGCAAAAACCTTGCTGCTCTTTGGCGGCATGGTATTCGGCGTTCTCTTTCAAGTCTCCATGTTCACGGGCGGTCGCAATATCTTTGGATATCCTGGGGCGAACAACGGTTTTCAGTTCGATTAGTTCTTCTCTTAGCCTGGTTTCTCCGGCCACTGTCATCGGCGATTGGTTCATTGGTTTATTCTCTTATGGAGTTCTTGTACAGAAGTGACGGTACTGCGATCATCAGCGGCGTGAGCCTGACAAGTTGCAAAAGCGGCGTTCAACGTAGTTGTGTAGTTGGCTTTATAACGCAACGCACCACGTCGTAAGACTTTAGAATCTTCAATGGCTTGACGCCCTTCGGTGGTGTTTATGATGTAGCTGTACTCGCTGTTCTTTATTCTATCGAGTATATGTGGTCGACCTTCATATACCTTGTTGACCTTGCGACATTCTATGCCTGCGTCTTTTAGCGCTATAAAAGTACCACGGGTGGCATCGATATCAAAGCCCAATTTGACCATTATGCTGGCCAATTCGACTGCTTTGCCTTTGTCGGTGTCTTTAACCGAGATCAAAGCCCGGCCGCCTTTTGGCACTGTGTTGTTAGCACCCAACTGGGCTTTGGCATAAGCTTCGGCGAATGTTTCACCAACCCCCATGACTTCACCTGTTGAGCGCATTTCAGGACCCCGCAATGGGTCAACACCAGCGAACTTGTTAAACGGCATAACCACTTCTTTAACCGAGTAGAACGGTGGAATGGTCTCTTTGGTGATCCCCTGCGCTGCCAATGACGTTCCTGCCATAACTCGTGCCGCCACTTTGGCCAGCGGCACACCTGTGGCTTTTGATACAAATGGTACTGTACGGGCCGCCCTTGGGTTAACTTCAATCAAGTAGATGTCGTTGTCTTTGATGGCAAACTGGGTGTTCATTAAACCGATAACGCCCAATTCGAGCGCCATCGCTTTAACCTGCTCGCGCATTCGGTCTTGAATCTCTGCGCTGAGGCTCTGTGGTGGCAATGAACACGCTGAATCACCTGAGTGAACACCAGCCTGCTCGATGTGTTCCATAACACCACCAATGATAACCTCCTCACCATCACAAATGGCGTCGATATCAACCTCGATGGCATTATCAAGGAAACGGTCAAGCAACACGGGTGAATCGTTAGAGACACTAACGGCTTCGGTCATGTAACGTTTTAAATCGGCTTCGTCATAAACGATTTCCATCGCCCGACCGCCCAGTACATACGATGGGCGTACAACCATTGGAAAACCAATAGCGACCGATTTAACCATGGCTTCTTCAAGCGAGGTGACAGTGGCATTTTCAGGCTGAAGCAAGTTCAAGCGCTCGACCATTTGCTGGAAACGCTCACGGTCTTCTGCATGGTCAATGGCATCTGGAGAGGTACCAATGATAATTACGCCGTTAGCTTCAAGTTCACGCGCGAGTTTCAGCGGAGTTTGTCCGCCGTACTGCACAATGACGCCTTTGGGCTTTTCGATGCGAACGATTTCTAATACGTCTTCAAGGGTGACTGGCTCAAAATACAAGCGGTCTGAGGTATCGTAATCGGTTGAAACGGTTTCGGGGTTACAGTTAACCATGATGGTTTCATAACCGTCTTCACGCAGGGCCAAGGCAGCGTGAACGCAGCAGTAATCAAATTCAATGCCCTGACCGATACGGTTGGGTCCGCCGCCAATGATCATGATCTTGTCTTTGTCGGTGACGTTGGCTTCACATTCTTCATCGTAGGTCGAATACATGTACGCGGTATCAGACGAAAATTCTGCGGCGCAGGTGTCGACCCTTTTATATACCGGGAAGATCTCCTGTGAATGACGTTTTTTACGCACTTGGGATTCAGCAACACCGAGCAGGTCTGCGATACGTTTGTCGGCAAAACCTTTGCGTTTCAAACTGCGCATGAAATCGGCGTTGAGGCCTGAAAACCCTTCGCTTTGAATCAGTTTTTCTTGATTGATGATGTCTTCAATCTGCACCAGATACCAAAGGTCAATTTTGGTTAATTTGTAAATTGCTTCTTTGTCGAGGCCGTGACGGAAGGCATCACCGATGTACCAAAGACGCTCGGCACCAGGCTCTTTGAGTTCGTGAATAATTCTGGCGTGCGCATCTTCATCGTTGGGGTCGATGATAGAATCAAACCCGTGAAAACCAATTTCAAGACTGCGCATGGCTTTTTGCAGTGATTCCTGCTGGTTACGGCCAATCGCCATGACTTCGCCCACCGATTTCATCTGGGTGGTCAAACGGTCGTTGGCACCCGCGAATTTTTCGAAGTTAAAACGGGGTATCTTGGTCACAACATAATCGATAGACGGTTCGAAAGACGCAGGGGTTTTACCGCCGGTAATGTCGTTGTCGAGTTCATCAAGGGTGTAACCAATGGCCAGCTTGGCGGCGATTCTGGCGATCGGGAAACCCGTTGCTTTTGATGCCAATGCCGATGAGCGTGATACCCTTGGATTCATTTCGATGATGACCATTCTGCCGGTATCCGGACAAATACCAAATTGAACGTTTGAGCCACCGGTTTCAACGCCGATTTCACGCAGTACGGCCATCGAGGCATTACGCATGATTTGGTATTCTTTGTCCGTCAAGGTCTGGGCAGGTGCCACAGTAATGGAGTCGCCGGTATGCACACCCATGGGGTCGATGTTTTCAATCGCACAGACGATGATACAGTTGTCGTTTTTGTCACGCACCACTTCCATCTCGTATTCTTTCCAACCGATCAACGATTCGTCAATCAACAGTTCGCTGGTTGGTGACAGGTCGAGTCCGTTACGACAGATTTCTTTGAACTCTTCCATGTTATAGGCAATACCGCCGCCGCTGCCACCCATGGTAAATGAAGGCCGGATAATGCAGGGGAACCCAATATCTTCAATCTCAACCAGCGCTTCTTCAATGCTGTTGACGATACTGGATCTTGGCGTTGCCAAACCGATTTTCTTCATCGCTACGTCAAACTGACGGCGGTCTTCGGCTTTGAATATCGCCTCGGCGGTCGCGCCAATCATTTCAACGCCGTATTTTTCCAATACGCCGTATTTTTCAAGCTCAAGCGCACAGTTAAGTGCGGTCTGGCCACCCATGGTGGGCAATACTGCTTCTGGTCGTTCCTTGGCGATGATTTTCTCAACGACTTCCCAGTGAATCGGTTCTATATAAGTGGCATCGGCCATATCTGGGTCGGTCATGATGGTGGCCGGGTTGGAGTTAACCAATACCACCCGGTAACCTTCCTCACGCAGGGCTTTACAGGCCTGAGCGCCGGAGTAATCAAATTCGCAAGCCTGTCCTATCACAATAGGACCTGCACCCAGAATTAAGATGGTTTTTAAATCATTACGTTTTGGCATCGGTAAAAATTCTCTTTTTTAAAGGCTGTGAGCACTTTGGTTACAGGTGATACTTATTTATTTTTGCTCATCAACTCGACGAAATGATCGAACAACTCTGAGGCTTCATGGGGTCCAGGGCTCGCTTCAGGATGACCCTGAAAACTAAAAGCGGGTTTGTCAGTGCGGTGAACCCCTTGCAAGGTACCATCAAACAGTGACTTATGGGTCACCGTGAGATTTTCTGGCAAGGTATCGGCATCAACCGCAAAACCGTGATTTTGACTGGTGATCATCACCTTGCCCGATTCAAGTACTTGCACCGGGTGATTGGCACCGTGGTGACCGAATTTCATTTTGACCGTTTTGGCGCCACTGGCAAGACCGAGTAACTGGTGGCCAAGGCAAATGCCGAAAATTGGTGTGTCGGTTTCGAGGAATGTCTTGATGGCAGTAATGGCGTAATCACAAGGCTCTGGGTCGCCCGGTCCGTTTGATAGGAAAATGCCATCGGGCTTCATCGCCAAAACGTCTGCGGCTGAGGTTTGTGCTGGTACAACGGTCAGGTCACAACCACGGTCAACCATCATCCTTAAAATGTTGCGTTTAACGCCATAATCATAAGCGACCACTTTAAACTTTTTGTCGGCTTCTTTAAGGGTTGAGTAACCTATCCCGAGCGTCCAACTGCCTTGGTCAAAGTGATAGTTTTCTTTTGTCGATACAACTTTGGCCAAATCCATGCCTTTTATACCCGGGAAGTCTTTGGCGGCTGCGAGTGCTTTTGCTGTTTGTTCTTCGATTTGCGCTGCAGAAAATGACTGACCATCACCGATGGCGATGATGCAACCGTTTTGCGCGCCTTTTTGCCTCAGTATCCGAGTCAGTTTACGCGTGTCGATTTCGCAAATGCCCAGAATGTTGCGCTTTTTCAAATAATCGCCCAAACTGGCTTCGTCGCGAAAGTTGCTTTGCAACAATGGCAGGTCACGGATTATTAGACCCTTCGCCCAGATGTTGTCTGATTCTTCATCTTCGCTGTTGGTGCCGGTATTGCCAATGTGAGGATAAGTAAGGGTGACTATCTGCTGAGCGTAGGAGGGATCAGTAAGAATTTCCTGATAGCCTGTCATCGAAGTATTAAAGACAACTTCGCCTACCGAGAGCCCCTCGGCACCGAATGCCCGACCGTGAAATGTGGTGCCGTCTTCTAATACCAAAAGGGCGGATGATGTACTCAAGTTAACCTCCAAACAGCAAAAAACGGGCTTAAACTCAAGTGTTTAAGATCCCGTTTTTGTCATTATCATTAAGTGTTTTCTGTGACCAGCGCAAAATTTGACATAGTGTAGTAGAAAACGCCTAGCATAGCTATAAAATTCTGCTTTCCACTGAAAATAGCGCCTTATTGACGTTTTTGCAATAAACCTGTCAAAAGTGACAGTTATCTAGCGCAATTGCAGCACAGTTTGCATGTCATAAAGTCCTGGAGGTTGGTTTTTCAACCACTTAGCGGCACGCAATGCCCCTTTGGCAAAGGTTAACCGACTCGTCGCTTTGTGCGTGATTTCAAGCCTTTCACCCATGTCGGCAAACATCACTGTATGTTCTCCGACAATATCAGACGCTCTGATGGTCGAAAAACCGATGGTTTCACGGCTGCGCTGCGCTTCTACGCCCTGACGTCCAAAAACTGCACATTCGGTCAAGTTCCTATTGAGTTTGTCAGCAATCACTTCACCAAACTTTAAAGCGGTCCCCGAGGGCGCATCTTGCTTAAATCGGTGATGCGCTTCGATGATCTCAATATCACAATAGTCCCCCATCACAGCGGCAGTTGTTTGCAGCAGGTTAATCATCACATTAACCCCAACACTGAAGTTAGGCGCGAAGACAATAGCAATGTCTTGGGATGCTTCATCTAATAAAGCCAGCTGTTGCTGGTTTAAACCGGTGGTGCCAATCACCATCTTTTTGCGCTGCTCACGGCAAGTTTTAAGGTGTTGTTCGAGCGCGTCGGGCAAAGTGAAGTCAATATAGACTTCGGCAACACCGTCTTCGTCTTTGTCACATATCAGCGCGCCCGAGGCCGCACAGCCTGTTAGTGTGCCTGCGTCGATGC
>JABSOG010000347.1 GCA_013216025.1 Algicola sp.
CCATACCGAGTTGATTAACGGTGACATTTATAAATCTTTCAAAGCGGAGATCACCACATTATCTGAAGATCTGGCAGACGAACCCCAAGCTGTCGACTGCTGCCGGCAAGTGATTAAGGCACTTGCCCCATTGTGTGGAGAGCTTGAGTAGGCGCCTTTTCACCCTCACCTATTGTCTAACAACTGCTGTTCGTTTAATTTCGAAGCGTCTCTTTATTTTATTGATTTATAATCATTTAAATTTAATTTAACTATTTATCCTTTGCCAACTTACGCTGCACAAGGTTTGACGGTGACAATACCACAACCGGTAAGACCCGAAAACAACAAGGTATACAAGCGCTCAGTACACCTTGCGCTTTCGCCTTGTGGCGTGCCCAGCATTTCATATCTTCTAAGCATCTTGTCCATACGATAGTACTCGATTCGATGCGCCAGCCGGTCGGTTTTTTGGTCAGCAGGCAGCCAGTAGCACCATCGCTTGAAAGGTGGGTATTGCTAAAGCAATTTAATGGCGGCACTGAAATTCTTGGCAATATTGCCCAAATAAATATTCTGCATTGATTGACTCATTTGATTAACAAGAAATAGGGATGAATAGCGAAGAAGCATCTACAAATAATCACATGTTAAAAGAGATAGCTGAAATACATCCCGTTCGCAGTCACTCTTGTGTCACCCATATCAAGGTGCTGTATTTGAAAGCCAAAACCGAAGCCGTTGTAGGCTCTAAATTCAACCCCAGCCGCCAAAGCAATGCCCAAACCACTTTGGTGGTTTGCAGGCTGTTGTTTGCCAGTGTAATCCATTTGGTATTGGTTTGCCCCCAGTTTGCCATAAAACTGCCAGCGTGGAGACAGCACCACACGGCCTTTGGCACTGATGATATTGGCGTTGTATTTTGCTTGCCTGCTAATAGCGGCGTCATTTTCACCAAAACCAATATTGTCAGTATCACCTGTGGTGTGATCAAAATTGATTGACCATACCGGGGTGAACTGATAGCTATAAAAATAGCTGTCATAACCTTGAATGTCTGATGTTTCTGCGGCTAAATCGCTTCTCATATTGGTCCAACCGAAGCCGTAACCCAAGGTGTGAGTTTTATCAGTTGAAGAATTGTCCTGGGAATGGGCCATAGGTGACAGCGTTAATACCAACAAAGCCAATAGTGTTTTTTTCATGAATATCCTTTTGTACATTTTCCCACAGTTTGTGGGCTAAATAATTAATTGGCCACCATTATCCAGTTTATTGATGCCAATACCAGTGGTATTTTATGTCAGAAAGTAGGGTCGTAGATAACAAGGGATATGCATTGTTTCCATGCCAACGTGATGCTCTGAAAGACCCACCACCTCGCGTGATTTGAGCAACGTATGATTTGATGGTATGCACTTTATTAGGGTCAATAACATTACATCCACCCAACTCAATCAAAATCCGCGTTGTTAAGTCATGAAAAAGTCTTGTCCAACATAAAGTGGAGGTCATCGTGGCCTATATTATCGACCAGTCGGTCATCTTGACACTCCACCAAGTGGGTGAAAAATCGCCAATGGGCCGACATCTCGGTATTGGCTTCTTGTACGCCACTCACCCTGCGAAGGACGGTGTTTAAAATTGAATAAACATGAAGAATTTATGAGAAAATATGAATAACATGTTTAATCTCTTTGACATTTGTAGTAGGCTTATTTGCATCAACAAACTATGTAATTGACTGATTTTTAATACGAAAACCACAAGTTAATATTAATATACACCATCAAAAACATAGATTCACACTCTCCCTTAAATAGAATAAAAAGGATAACAAAAATGAAAAACTCACTAAAATTGAAAATAGCTACACTCGGTTTAGCATTCGGTTTAGGCATTGTTAACACTGCGGCAAATGCCGATAGCTCATCATGTGCACGCACAGCAATTGCGCAGACAACCAACTATTGCGCATCAATTGGTGCAGGCTCGGCTTGAGCTAGCGGTCATTCAGGTATATATAGAATTTTTTACAATCAATGTATGCGCAATGGCGGCTAGTCGTCGCACTGTGTTATCCCATTTGGAATATTAACTAAGCTCGTGTTCAGTTAAGCCGTTTCAAGATGACCACTAAGCTATTGATAAAACCTCCAATCGGAGGTTTTTTTTATTAAAAATAGTAAAGAGTCAGGTGTCTGGTTCTTGAACTAAGATTCATACATGTACAAGCCGAGGCGTCTTTGAAATTGCCCATGTAAAGTGGCTTGTATGTGTCACTATTTATTCGAGCCTTTTGAAGGCTATATTTATGATTAAGCAACAAAAACCACATCACTAATCGGGGTTTTATAACAGATCTGGAGCGGGATATCATCCACGGCGCAGAAGATGTCGCCACTTTTGCCGAGCAATTCGGTAGCACCGTCAAAGAAGTTGGCAATGATATCTATGTGCTTGGTCACGGTGCCTACAACTTCGCCGACGACACCATACGGTATATCGAAAATACCGCCAAAGTTGACGCTGTCGACACTTACGCCCAAGGATCCGCCCATGGCCTAATCGATGACATGGACAATGCGCTCAACAGGTTGAACACAAGCGTAGTAGAACAAGAAAATGAAATCCGTGATCAAGCCAAGAAAGCCTTAATCAAACTGGACAAATGGCACAATAACAGGCAAAGCAGCCATTACCCCCCATGGCATTATTTTTGACGACAATGCATTATTTGAATCTATCGGTTATTCTGGAGGATTTATGATCATGCCCTGACGGATGCCGAAGCCGCTATCCTTCGCGAGGAATACAGCTCACGTCGAATTGACATAAGCAATATCGTGATAAGCAGCATTCCCGAGTTTTGCAATTGGTCATTGAACATCCCTGAGTTTCCAGACGCAGCGCTGTTTGTCGACCATATCACCAATTTTCACGAACCCGGCAATGACCAATTCAATGAGCTGTCCATGGTGCCTGTCGAGCACAGTGCCCTGCAAATTTTGCCCTGCGGTGATGGTGAGGTCACCATAGCTTGTAAAGAAAATGCTGGCCTCTGGCGATTTATTCAGGCAGGTATCAAAGGGGCACCAGGCGCATCAATGGTTCACCCACTAACACTTGGCACAGAGCATAGCCAAACGCCGCATGCATCAGAAAAGTGGGCCGTTATCGGCAGGGTTGGCGAGACAAAAATATTTTTAAATATTGCCCAAAGATAAGTGTTCATGCTTTCTCCCATGCAGAGCACCAAGGTTTACATGATATCTTTTGACTGGCAATTTGCCTACAGTTGGTCGCGCGTAGAGCATCCCTATCAGTCACTGCTTACCACGGGTTATATGGGCGATTGCCTCGCTTATTTCGACTTTACCGGTTTAAACCCCCAAGCGGCTTCGCCTGTCGGCTGGTTTGAGCACCTCAGTTCAGCAAAGCGTCTCCTTACTCTGTCAAACCCGGCGCCATCTTTTACCGGTGCAGGTCTTAGCCTCGGCCGTGGCATGTCGGCAAGCATACAATGCCAAACACCAAGGGCAAAACCACTGCAAAGCTGGACACTGATCAGTTGGGTACGCATCAATAACCTTGACTCACAATCTGCCGGTGCAGCTTTATCGCTTTTATGTGGTGAAACTTTCGATGCCCTTGTTTTTGGTGGAAAGACACCAGGCAAGTGGATGAGTGGTTCAGAGTGTAGCCATCGCACGGTATATTCTGACGTGGGTGCAAGTGGTTACGTACAGCAAGTGGCTTTGGTATTTGACGGTGACAAAAGAACGCTCGATTTATTCATCGATGGCGCGCTGGCCCAATCCCGTTCAGTTATCTACCAATTAAATGCCATAGCCAAACCGATTGCGCACGAGGTGTTAATCAACTTTGGTTGGCGAGAAGCCTACGAGGGCTGTTTCGAAGGATACGTACTGGCGGCTGAGATTTATGGCCGAGCAATGAGTCTTGACCAGCTGGTGGAACGCGATGGGATATACGCGAATCGGTGATCGCCGCGTGTTTTGTGTGATTGGTCTGTGGCCTCAAACCCCGCACGACAAACGTGCGGGCTACAGAATAATATAATGACCTCAACTTCGAAATATTCTGGTACAGCTTGGCGACAATGTGTTGGACCGATGTAACAAGGCGGGTCGCCTGTAGACTGGTAAATGCAGGCGCATATTTGCCTAAGAATCCTTCAGGGACAAATACGACCACTACGCTTGTTCTGCGAAGGTTGGTGTTATTAAAACTCTCGAAGAGTATAGAATCGCGGTAGGAATGGCCATTGCTGACCACCCCCGTACCATAACCGTACGTGCGCAACTAACGCACCGAAACGTCGAACCGCCGTCTCTTACCTCGGGTGATTGGCGTAAAAGCGTTGTTCATGATAGGGATGAACAAATTACTGCGCATTAGCCGTCAGTGTAAGACCCGAAAAAGGTGCACCTTGGTAAGCTTTTACGACGATGTAATAAGTACCCGCCTGAGTATTTTCAATGACGCAGCTTTCATCGTTACCAGAATTTCTTGATGAACACTCTGCGCTCCACCAATCGCTAGCTTCGCTGTTAAAGTTTACAAACAAATCAGCATCGCCTTCACCAGCCGTAGTAGTGACACTCAGTTTTTGGCCAGCGGCGACATTAATTGTACGAACTATCGTGCCTGCAGATGCCAACCCTGATTCGTTGATCTCTTCACCTGCCTGACAATCTGGGTGTGAAGGCTCTAATTGACAGTCGACTACAGGGTCAACATCACCTGAAAATGTTGCAGTCAAATCTACTGCTGTAAAGTCATTGTAGGCTTTAACCATAACATGGTAGGTGCCTTCCAGTGGATTGCTTATGTTGCATGATTCATTGGAGCCAGAATTATAGCTGCGGCACTCATAACTGCTGGTGGTAGGCTCAACACCAAATGAAACGTAAAGGTCGGCATCGCCATTTTGCCCTGCGGTGGTTATGGCCATTAAGTTCTGTCCAGAAGGTACATCAATAGTGAATATTTGTTCAGCTTTGTCTGCGCCGTCAATAGTCACTGTTACGCCATTACTTAGTTTAGACTTATCACCATCATTCGATTGTATATCACCCACATATAACAAACGGTTTGGTGCACCATGACTGTCAAAACTACGAATAACATCTTTAGTTGATTGTTCAATTAAGTAATCACGTACTTGGGCTGGTGTAAAATCAGGATTTGCCTGTAGTACTAAAGCAGCGGCACCAGCTACGTGCGGCGCAGCCATTGAAGTACCCGTCATACTACGTACACCACCACTGAACCAATCCATAGACATTATACCTACGCCTGGTGCATGAATATCAACACACGGACCATCATTGGTAAACATATATTCCAGATCCTCGACTCGCGTTGCTGCAACAGAAATAACACCAGGCATACGGGCAATTGCTGACGAACAAGTATCTGCTGAGTCATTACCCGTAGAGGTAACCATGACAACACCAGCGTCAATACCCGCCTGAATAGCCGTTTCAAAGAAATCAAGGGGGGCATCTGCACTTGCAGCGGTATAACCTAAACTCATATTGACTACGGCGCGTTTTCCCTTGGCCTGCGAATCTGCAACAGCAAATTCAATGGCACCAACAAAGGATTCGTGCGTACCAGCACCACAGTTATCATTAAATGGGCGAACAGCAACCAATGTGGCACCCGTTGCAACACCATAGTTTTCAACACCAACAGTACCAATAACGTGAGACCCGTGTCCCTGACAATCAAATGCTTCTTCTGCGGGGTTATAGGTATTTTTGGTGTAAGCTACCCGATTTTTTAGCAGCTCGTGGTCTAAAGCAACACCAGAGTCCATTACGTATACAATAACGCCAGAACCATCAAATTGAGGTTGATATTGACCATCATAATTATTGTCTCTTTGGTCAATTCGATCTATCCCCCAACTACCGACAGATTGGCTTTGTAACATAACCGGTGATGCTGAGTTTGACTGCCTTGCTTTTACAGTTACGGGCATTTCAGGGATCGTGATGTTGACTTTGGCATCAGCTCTAACAATGTTGACAATATTCGGGTTTTTCTTTAATTGTGCAAGTTGCTGTGGCGTAGCAATAACACTGACCATTCCAGCATTAGAATACAGCTTTGTAATACTAACACCCACATTATTGGCCAGCTTATTGGCTTGAATATTAATTGTATGTGTTTTAGCACTTAAGGTGTTTGACACGACGTAATTGGGCGCGAATTGAACTAAGTATTTAACTTGCTCTTGCGTTTCTTGTGTTGCTACTTGCGTTACGAGCTGGGCATGAGCCATACCGCCTAGTGCCAATGTGCTTGCTAAGGTGGTTAATAGTGCTGCTTTTAATTTAAAATTTGTCATCTTGATTGCCTTATTATTTTAACTTATTAATTGTTAGATTTTTTATAGTTACTGGTAACGATTTAAAGCTTTTTATGCGGCCAAGCTAACGCGTTTTCTTTTGTTCCAGTGGTTAAAATTATAGCGTTCATGATGGAGGGAATTGTTGCGTAGTTGCTACAAAATGACTCTTTATTAGCAATAACTGCTTATTTATTCTAATTTATTGATGAATTATTGCTTTATATATTATATTATAAATACGACTATTAATTGCTGAGATTTTGATTTTGAAATTAGATAAAATGGACCAACGCATTTTAGGTACAATGCAAAAAAACGGTAGCATCACCAACCAGGAACTTGCCGATGAAGTCGGTTTATCTCCCTCTCCTTGCTCCCGAAGAGTTAAACATTTGGAAGATGAAGGTATCATTGACCGTTATGCGACCTTACTTAGTCCACGCAAGCTTGGTCTAAAACTGACGGCTATGGCACAAATCACTATGGACCGCCATAATCCGGATCGTCTTGAAAATTTTGAAAGAGAACTTGCTACCTACCCTGAAGTGATTTCATGCGTACTTTTCACCGGCCAATCAGCCGACTATATGGTTGTGTTACTGCTTGAAGATATGGAAAGATATCAAGAAATACTGTTAAACAAAATAACGCGGATAGCAGGTGTAACCGGTGTAAAATCAAGCTTTGTGCTGAAAAGAATCATCGATAGAACATCTGTGCCCCTTACGCATTTAATTTGAGATAAATGGTGCCCGATAAGGGCACCAATGAGTTTTATTATTGATAAATTGCCACTAAATCAACATTATCAAAATTCGCATAAATAGCTAACACAATGTAATAGGTACCCGGTTGCGTTTGAGTGATGATACATTCTTCATCATTGCCAGAATTTCGCGAGGAGCAATCGCTAGCCCACCAAACATCTGCTTGTTGAAGATAGTTAACCAGTAATTCAGCGTCACCTGTTCCACCCGATGTGGTTACGGTTAATGTTTTGCCGGCGGGCACTTCAATCTGGTAGACAAGTTGACTACTTGAGCCAAGATTGCTCAGGTTTAACAGCTCAACAACACCGGGTTCAACGACAGGGTCACATATTGGATCGGCAGGATTATTTGTGCAAATACAGGCCTGACTTTGTGGATCTATATCACAGATATCAACAACAGTGCCGTCGTGACTAACGTTAAGTTGTATACTGGCATTAGGGTTTGATGAAGCAATAAGAATGTGCCAGTCGCCTGCATCAGGCGAACTAAATTCACATACTTCATGTCCGCCAAAATGCGTTTGTTTACAATCATTATGGAAATTGACCGGATTAGCTGAAGGCACATCATCATATTTTACAAATAAATCCACTTCATCTTCAGCGTTTATCTCTATAGTTAATTGTTCGGCATCTTCACCAAGGTGAGTTTTATAATAAGCAAATCCCCCTTCAAGCAGTTCTACTTGCACTGTATCGCCAGAATTAACCACCGGTGCAGGTAATGGCTTGCCCAGATCATCGCCAATATAGAGTAATTTATTTGCTGAGCGCTGTGGTGTATCACCTGCACCATCCGTTCCTGATATAACACCTTGCGTGGCGTGATCCAATAGATATTTTTTCACTTGATGGTGGTTGAAGTCAGGATTAAGTTCTAAAACCAGCGCAGCTGCACCAGTAACATGGGGTGCAGCCATTGAAGTACCACTGATTGACCATGGCTGACCATTTTCATCTATTGAAGTAATTGATGACCCCGGGGCCAAGATATCCACACATTCACCATAATTAGATAAGTTATTATAGTGATCGTATTGGTCTGTTGCGCCTACAGTAATGGCATCACTTAACCGGGCAGGCGAATTTTTACA
>JABSOG010000348.1 GCA_013216025.1 Algicola sp.
CATCGGCAAAGGGGGCGCTCGACTGGGCCAGTGTGGCGGGGTCGATTAATCCCATTACGACAATACAGCCGGGAATATAGATTGCTGCGGCTAACAGGGTGCCGAGCATCGCTGCTCTTGGCACATTTTTTTGCGGATCTTTAACTTCACCAGCGGCAATGGTCGCCGATTCCATACCTAAAAACGCCCACATGGTCAGTGCGGCGGTGGCAGATACAGCCGAAAAGCTGCTTTCACTACTGAGGTTCCAAGGTTCAAAGTGTGCGGGTTCTATATAGAACAGGCCAACCACAGAAATGGCGACTAACGGTATAATCTTCAGCAAGGTTGTGGTCAGCTGCACTTGGCCTGCCTGTTTGATGCCCCTGATATTAACCGCAGCCAAAGCCCAAATGAACCCTAAGGTCACCAAGGCGGTGACTATGCCTTGTTCTTTGAGTGACGGAATAAAGACCGACAGGTAACTGACCAACGCAATCGCAATGGCGGCATTAGCGGCGATAATTGAAAGCCAGTAACCCCAAGCCATCAAAAAACCCGGCATATCGCCTAATCCATGTTGAATATAAACGTAAGGTCCGCCAGAGCCTTTGATGGTGCGGGCCAGATTGGCAAAAACAAATGCCAGCGCCAACGAACCACAAGCCGAGATCAACCAGCCCCACAAGCTAATACCACCAAACAAGGCTAAGGATGCAGGTAACAAAAAGATGCCGCTGCCAATCATGTTGCCAGTGACCAGAGACGTTGCAGTCCAAAAGCCTAATGCGCGTTTGTTGTCTGACAAGAGAAAAAACCGAATTCAGTGATATATGCGCTGTAGACTACCGGGTGTTGCTGTTTACATCCAGCCTTATTTGGCGCCAAACAAACAATCTTCTCGACTTTCAAGCCATAAAGGATATTTGGCCATGGTTTTGCTGAATAATGGCGATTGCAGGTGGTTGTTAAGCCATTGGTGGAGCTTGGGGTAGGGCGCTTGCAGATACCACTTTCGGTCGACTTTGGCAAATTGTCGAATGAACGGCAAAATAGCGTAGTCGGCGAAACTTAAAGTGTCGCCCATCAAGTATTTGTGGGTGGTCAATCGTTGCTCTAAGTCACCAACGAATGTTTCGCAGTGCTGACGATACTCAACTTCAGCCTCGTCATGATAACGCGCTGCGCATTTGTATTTTTTCAGCCAATCTCTGAACGTGGTATCACTGGTGTGATTCAAACTCAGCATGGCAGGTAAGGCATCAGGGTCTTCGCTGTACAGCAGGTTATTAGGGTCGTTTTGCGCCAAGGCCCACAGCATGATCTCTAGCGATTCTTCGATAAGCAAAGCCTTGTTCACTATCTCTTTCACAATAAGAACGGGCACAGTCCCTTTTGGTGATGCTACCAGCAACTCAGCAGGTTTATCTTTGAGTACAATCGCTCTAATTAAAACCGCTTGTTTTGCGAGTAATAACCCCATTCTTGCCCGCATAGCGTATGGGCAATGTTGCAGCGAATACAGAACTGGCAGTGACACTTGGCCTTCCATGTCTGCTATAAGCCCTGAATATATTGGGCGTTGGTTGATACGGTGATCAAATTGCTCAGCTCTACCTTGGCATCGTCAACACCAGCTAACACCCCTTCAAAATGTTTGAGCAATTGGGCTTTGTCTTGTTGTACTTTTGAACCAGTGCCAATATTGGTCAAATCTATAAAGAACTCATCAAACAGCGGTGAGAAGTCTTTGATGGCATCCAAATTAAAAAACTGTTCGTCATTGTAGATGCTCGGATAACCGCCTTTTTGCTTGTCTACCGCAAAAGATATGCCTTTCATGTTGGTGATGGTGGTGGCTTTTTCGCACTTAAGCATACAGCCGTCTTCAATCGATGGCTTTTTACAGCCCACGGTTTGTTGGAAAAAACACTGGCGACTGGTCATCATCAAAATGGGATGATAGATGCTGTACAGCAGTTTAAAACCCTCAGGCCGGGCAATATTTCTGATCTGCATTCGGTTGATCTCGTTTGAAATAAACGCGCCCGAACAATTGAGGTTTTCTTTTAACGTGCGCAGGGCATAAGAATTGGTGGTGTTTAAAAGTGGACCAGCTATCCACTCTATGCCCATTTCGAATGCGCTGTAAGCCACGCCGGTATTGTTGGTGACAATGCGTTTGGGTTTGACCTGCTCTAGTATTGTCACCGATTCGATGTAATCTTTGCCAATCAATACCGCCGGGAACCAAGGGATCAACCTTGGGTTGTCTAAAAACAATTTGATGTAACGAGTGTCACCTTTTTTAAAGCTCTCGGGTAACTTAAAGTAAACATCGGCATCGGTTAAATCACACAAGTGTAAATCGTTTTCGTCGCTGATTAATATCGATAAGGTCGGTTTTTCGTTGATTTTGGCGTGTTTGGTCAGTTTTGGTAATTCGACAGGAGCAATAATATCGATTGAATCATTGAGTAAATAAGCCACGCGTTTTTTAAGGGCGGTCAAGTTTTTGTATGACAAGCCCAACCCTGCACCAAGTTTGTCAAAGTTAAATCGTTCAATCTGATAATCGGCGTTGTTGAAGCTTTTAAAGCGTTTTTCAAGCACCACCGAGTCAACAATGGATTTATCAAACGGGGTTAACAACTGCTCGGTGATTGCTGTAAATGTATGGGTGTCATTTTCAGACGTTCTTTTAACAATCACGGTCAATGGTTCGTTAGCTTGACCCGAAAATTCAAAGACTAAAACCGGTTTGTCGATGGTTAACCCGGCGACTTTGCTTTTTAGCTCTAGCCCCAGATCATTTTTATCGGCATGAAGGTCGTTTCTGACTTGTTGAATTTGTACCGCTGATGTCGCGTTGCTTTTTTCGATGTGATGGTGCACAGCGTGGTCGCGAGGGTTATCGATAAACATCGACTTGGTCAAATCACCTTTTAAAAATGAGTTGGTAAAGTCTCGGTTAAATACTTTGTGCAGGTTTGAATCATCATCAAGCAATTGGCCAGATTCGACAAATTTGTTGATTTGCTTGCGCCAGCTGTCAACCACGGTGTAAACGTAATGTCCGCCTTTAATGCGTCCTTCGATTTTTAATGAATCAACCTTGGCGTCAACCAATTCGGGTAAATCAAAATAGGCGGGGTTGTCTTTTAAATTCAGCGGAAAACGGTTACCCGCAGCCGTTGGCTGGTATTCGTCACGACAAGCCTGAGAGCACCGTCCTCGGTTGCCGGAGTTACCGACACTCACCGAGCTTGAATAACACTGGCCAGAAAAGGCAATACACAATGAGCCGTGAACGAATACTTCGGTTAATACATCGCGTTCATGGGCCACTGCGGTGAGTGTTTTAATCTCTTCAAGGTTTAACTCGCGCGACAGGTTAACCCTTGATGACCCGATTTCACTGAGAAACTTTATCTGACCCTCGTTGTGGGTCGTCAGTTGGGTCGATGCGTGAATATCGAGTGTTGGGAAGTATTTTTCGACCAAATCGAATACCCCCAAGTCTTGCACGATAATGCCATCAATTTTGCTGTTAACCAGCTTGTTGAACAGTTTGAACAGTTCACCCAGCTCTTGTTCTAAGATCACCACGTTAAGGGTTAAGAAAATCTCACACTGATGTTGATGCGCCAGCCGAACAACGCCGCACAGTTGATCAAATGAAAGGTTGGCAGCGCGGTTGCGAGCGTTAAAGTGGTCTAACCCGCAATAAACGGCATTGGCACCAGCCACTATTGCGGCTTTTATCGCCTCAACATCTCCGCCGGGGGCCAATAATTCAATTTTTCGGTGATCTGTGCTCGTGGTGCTCATAGGGTACAAAGGCTCTGTTCTTTTCAAAGGGCGGATTTTACCTGCATACTGGGCCTTTTGCCAATTTTCAAACGAATCAGGCTAATGATAAGTCACATCAACCATCAAAGATTCGATTAGGACTCTGGCGGCTTGCGCATATTTAGGTTTATTCATCGGGATGGCTTTTTCGACCACTTCGCCCTGAGCATTAACCAATACCCAGCAAAAGACTCTGCCGAGGTGCGGTAAACTAAAGCGGTGAACCGACAAGCCAACACCCTTGGGTAAATTGGCCTGTAACGCCAGCCAAATGGCATGAGGAAAGGTTCTCAGGCCAAATGGTTGAATATAGCGGCGCAGTTCGCTTGTTTTGGTATCGTTGGGTATTTCAACGGCCATTTGAAACGGATTGTCGATACCATCACACGAAACGCCATGTGTTCTGGCCAATTTGTCGATTACTTTAAAACCACTGTTTATGTCCATGATCTTAGCCCTCAGAGTAAAGTGTGTTACTTAACTTATAAGAAAACTGTTTAAATACACACTGTTAATATAACCAGTATAGTTAAAGTGATTTAAAATTCAACAAAAAATGATAAAAAAGTGGAGGTAAAACTGATAAAAAACACCTATAAATTTATTTTCATAAATAAATCAATAGGATAGATTACTCTCGACCTTGATCTTATGCGTGTGAAATGATCATTTTTTTGATTTTTTGATTTTATATCAAAGGGCAGACGTTAATCGGTGGTCGCCAGTTGGCTAATAATTTCGCCAATTATGTCCATTTTGTAATCGCGAACCAGTTTTTCGAGGTTTTTTGACAGCTCAAAGTGTTCGTCGCTCAATTGACCCAGTTGGCTCAACAGCGGTTTAATCTGTGATAGTTGATAGAGTTTCGCCGCATTGAGCAATTGCTCACCAAGTTGGGATGGGATGGTGATGTGGGCATAATCAAGGTTTTTAGTTTTGCTTGTTACAGGCACCGATAAAGGCGCAAGTTGCTCCCCCAGCCCAGCTTGCGGTTCAAAAGGTAGCACCAATTCAAATGAAAAGGTGCAGCCCTCACCCTCGCTCGAATCTATCGCCAATTGACTTTGCATTAATGCCAACAACCGAATGCAAATCGACAATCCCAGCCCGGTCCCGCCTTTTTCTTCGCCCGCTTGCGTCTGGTGAAAAGGCTGTAGAATATGTTGCTGGTCGTTTATGGCCACACCCGGGCCACAATCGGTTACGCTGAAGTGATAGTTCTGTTCGCCCGTTCTTGTCAGGGCTAGGGTGACTGTGCCACTATCGGTAAATTTAACCGCATTACCGGCAAGGTTAAGCAATATCTGGCGAATTTTACCCTGATCGCCATACACCCGGCCTTGCTCACTTTTTGTAGAGAATGTAGTAGAAGGTGCAGTCGTGTTAAGCGCACAATCAAGCTGCCAATTGATGTCTTTTTCACCGCAATGCCAGGCAAAAATATCGGATATTTCTTGCAACAATTCGGGTAAATTAAAATGTTGTTGTTTGAGTGTCATCACTCCGGCTTCAATTTTCGATAAATCAAGAATGTCATTGATCAAATCAAGCAAGTGCTGGCCCGAGCGCTCAATGGTGCGGATGGTTGCTTGAGTATCGTCTGGTAAGCGTTTGTCATTCGACATTATCTCGGCAAATCCAAGGATGGCGTTTAACGGGGTGCGAATTTCGTGAGACATGTTGGCCAAAAATGTACTTTTGGCGCTGTTGGCCCTATCGGCTTCGTTGCGGGCTTTTTTGAGTTCTTCTGTGCGTTTGATGACGCTTTCTTCGAGTGATTCATTGGCCAGCTGTAATGCTTCTTCGACCAGCAGCCGTTCATCTACCTCGTTTTTTAGTGTCTCGTTGATCTCTTGGGTATCCGTCGCATAGTCGGCCAGTTTGGTGACATCGTGTTTGAGGGTACTGATCATTTTATTGGCCGATTTCACCAGCATCCCCAACTCGTCGTCTTGGTGGCCTTTGGGTATTTGTAGCTGAATATCACCGGGTTGCTGAATATTCACCCGGGTTAATTTTTTTACAATGCTGAGCAGCGGTTGGGTGACGTTGCGATAAAACAGGTCCAGCAACACCAGCGCAAGCAAAATTGCCTGAATAGAGGTCGACAAAAATATCCTCAATGACTGGCGGTATAGTTGCTCGGCTATCGTATAGTTTGACACCCAAACGTCCATTTTTCCGACAATTCGGGTCTTGCCGTTTTGTTTGCGAACCAGCGCAACCGAATGGGTTTTAGATTCGTCAAGCAAGGCTTTGGCTAGCCAATCAAGCGATCCTGTGGTTGGCGGGCGGCTTTGTCGTGCCAAAGTGGTGCCAAAACTTTCGCTGATGTGCACCTGATAAATCGGGGTGAATTCAAACATGCCGACAATGGCTTGATGGGCCGCTTCGTCGTCAAAATTGTAGGTTGCCTGCATTGCCGATTGCTTGGAGATATTGATGACTTGTGAGAGGGTTTGGTCAAAAGCGGTTTGGTCTTCTTTAAACTGAATATACAATTGAATCAATGACGCTAAAATGCCGATAACAAAAGCGGCGAACATGGTAATGAGCATTTGTTTGAACGACAGGCTGTTGCGCTTTATTTTCATGAATGGACCTGCAGACAGACACATTGATGCAATACAGTATAGTGTAAAATGTGTCTATACTTTCATTTAGATCGAATCAAATTGAAGTGATTGGTGGTACGTTTATGGTGATTGGTTTTAAGGTTTTTGATTTTAAGGTGATGGTACAAAACGTTGGGTGTGTTAAGCGTTGGGTATCGGTAATATGCCTGATGTTGATGCCCAATTTGATCATGGTAACCCCGCGAGCTCTTGCTCAAGCGCCACCAAAAGTGGTCCGATTGACCGGGATTGATTGGGGACCCTATGAAGGGCAAGGTTTGCCCAATAATGGGTTGGCCACCGAGATTGTCACAACGGCATTTAATCGGGTAGGCTACCGGGTCGAATTGACTTATATGCCTTGGGCCCGGGTGCTTAAAGAATTGGAGTTTGGCCGTTATGATGGCACGGTGTCGGCATATAAAACCGCAAACAGGCAGCATAAATTCTCTTTTTCGAATGCTTTTTTAACATCGGCGGTGGTATTTTACAAACGGGTCGAAAAGCCCATTGTCTGGTCGAAACTGACCGATCTTAAACCCTGGTCGATTGGTGTGGTACGCGGTTATGCCAATTCACAAGCCTTTGATAATGCGAACTATTTAACTAAAGACTTAGCCAACTCCAATCTTTCCAACCTCAAAAAACTGGTCGCCAATCATGTTGATTTGGTGGTGATAGACCGATTTGTCGCCCGCCATTTGCTGCAAAATACCCTGATGGCAAATATTCATGATGTAGTGCCAATAGAGCCGGTGTTGATGCATCGTACGATTCACACCATGTTTTCTAAATCGGTGGTCGGTTATCAGCAAAAAATGACCGATTTTAACCGGGGATTGGCCCTGATCACCGAGGATAAAACGTTGCAAAAACTCCTGAGCAAACATGGGTTTGACTAGTGAATAGTCTACGGATGATATAACACCCAACGATCACGACCGGTTTCTTTGGCCTGATAAAGTGCCTTGTCGGCCTGACCAAGCAAAGTCGACAACACATCGTTTTTAACCGGCGTGAGGGTGGCAATGCCCAGGCTGGTGGTCAAAATATTTGCCACGGTAGACGTTTGATGTTCAATATTCAGTTGTTTAACGTTATCGAGAATGGTTTGCGCGATGGTGCAGGCCCCTTTGCTGTCAGTGTTGGGCAGTATCACTACAAATTCTTCACCGCCAAAACGAGCGACCAAATCGGCGCTCCTGATCACCGACTTTTCGAGTGCCTTGGCAACCTTTTGCAGGCAGTCATCACCCACCTGATGGCCATAGGTATCGTTGAACTGTTTGAAAAAGTCGATGTCTGCCATGATCAGCGACAGCGGTAATTGATTGCGCTGCGCTTCAATCCAATCTTGTTCATATTCTTCATCAAAGCGGCGGCGGTTGGCAATATCGGTCAGCCCATCGACTTTCGACAGGCGGGTCAGTTCATTGAGAATGTTCTTATGGATGGATAAGTCATGAATAAAACACAGGTATAGCGGGTAATTGAGATCGAGTTGTTTAATGGTTAAATCCACTGGAAAGGTGGTGTCGTCGTGTTTAAACCCAGTCACCTCAACGGCAGTTTCGCTGATTGACGGCCCCTGTGAATGCGTTTGGCGCTTTTCTTGTAAAAAGTGTTCTTGTAATAAAAAGTGCCCGCAATAATCGTCATGGTGCTTTGGTGCCAATAATTCGACAAACGTTTTACCCAGCATTTCATCTTCGGTATAACCAAACAGTGACAGTGCCGCCGGATTAGCTGACTCTATAATGCCTGGCGGACGCACGGTCACTAC
>JABSOG010000035.1 GCA_013216025.1 Algicola sp.
GGCCCGGGCAGTAATATCGTTGAACGTTGTTATGCTGGCGAGCCAGTTTTTAGAGGCAACAAGCCGGTTTACCGTATTCATGTTGATGATTTGACCGGGATTATTGGGGCTGTTGTTGACCTAGATATAGTTGACCGGGGTATTGGTGGTGCTGCATTTAATGTGGTCGATAATGGCGCGGCGAGTCAAGATGAGTTGCTTAACTGGTTGATGTCGCAGGCTAAGTTTGCTGCTGTTATGGGCGATGGGTTTTTAGATGACCCTGAACGGTTCAGGGCCAAGCGGTTGGATGCAGTTGATGCTACAAATGAAGAGCGAATTGTCAGTAATATGGCTTTGGCGATGGAATTGGGCTATCAACTGCGTTTTGCTACTTATCAGCAGGGGTTAGTTGAGTTTTTGTGAGGTTTGGGGTTGGTTTAACAAGGATTGGATAAGGACCACGAATTTATCTGCATCCATCCGCTCTTCAACTAGTTCTCCTCGACTGTGTATTGGTGCAGGATTGTCATTTTCACTGCCGCTTATGACTTCTATCAAGACTGTTTTTAGAATTTTCTGCTGTTTAGGCTCAAGTTTGGCCATTAATGCCATTGCCCAATTTCGGTTGTGATGAAACTTATAATAGTCAGCAACGTAGAAAATTTTGTCAAAAGTACTCTGGTATTGAGCGGGTGGGATAGTCGATTTTGAAGCAATGGTTTTGGTCAAAAATGCGCTATTGTCATTGATGAAATTCATGCTGCTTTGGCGGATTTGTTGATTGATCTTTGAAGATGGATGCTGTTGTTGGTATTGGTTAATTACGTTAATATCTTCCTCCTTGAAACCTCTTTTAATCAGCAGTTTGGCATTACGCTCGAAAAATTTTGCGCTGGTTAAGGGGTCGATAAAGTATTTGAGGCTGACTAAATGAGGTGACTTTTGGTGAGCTAATCGAAAACCGCCGCTTTTATGAGGAGGAATACCAAAGTCTATAAAGCTGTCCAGCACAAGGTTTTCTCTTTGCGCTTGAATATACAGATATTGCAGCAGCATTGCGGTTTCACCGCTTTGAACGTCCATAATAAAATCAAAATTTACCTTTGTAGTGTTTATACCTGTAACAAACTCACCGTAGTGAGTTGCAAACTGGTCATACAAATCATTTAGTCCGTCTTTACCGATCACGGTTTGAATTTGAAGCTTGTCAATATTGGCAATTTTTATGATCCTTGTCGTGGGCTTAGTTACTAAGCCTACTTGTCGTTTGTTGTAATGTGTGATGCCTGATTCGTAATTACTGACGATTTCTGCTCTTGATCTGCCAGTGTGCCAGAACAAGCCCGTAGTGTTGAATTTCTTAATTAATTGGCTTTTTAGGATTTGTTGCTGTTTTTTGTTCAGTTTGGCCATGAGCGCGAGTGACCAGTTTCTATAGGTGTTGTGCTCTATCAACTTATTATTGTATCGCAATAAGGCAAGGTGATGTTGGTAAGCTTCTGGTTCAATTGATGTTTTGTGCTCAATCATACGCGTGAGCCATGGTATAATTTTTCTTTCAAAAGCTCTGTTTTCTTTTTGAATCAGGGCTTCTATTTTATTGGTCTTAACATGATCTTCAATTATTTTGATTCCTTCTGGGAGAAACCCTTCTGATAAAAGTGTACTGGTCCAAAACTCTTTATAATGTGGTGCCTGCAATTTCCGAAAAAATGAGGCTGAGGGGATCATAAACGACCATTTTTTATAGTTGATATTATAGTGGCCATCTTCGCCTTTTTGTTCCATGCCAAAATCTGAAAAGCTCTCTAACAACTCTCCTTCGCTTATTGCTAGGTTTAACAGGTAGTTGAGATCAAAACTGATATCACTGCTGTCTTTGTTCATTATGAAATCGTAAATGACAGAGGTGCTGGCACATTGGCTTACAAATCGACCATAGTGTTCTTCAAATCGTTGATGGAGTTCGTGTAGACCCTCGTGGTCAATCGTTGTTTGAGTAATTCGGTGGGGTAAAACTGAGGTATCATCAAGTAGATTTGGGGTTTGTGCCCATGTTAATGTCGGCAAACATAAAGCGAGCAGTTGCAGCAAATGTTGAATTTTCATTGTTAACACCTTCTATTATTATTTTGGTACAAGGAAAGTGTAGTGCACATAAAGTACTTTTCAAGTTAAATGTGTGTAATCAATTTAATTATGCACATGCTTATGTGCGTTTGGTGTTTGGTGAAATGCAGGGCAACGGGGATAGCGTTGCCCTGTGGTCTTTTTTGTGGCAGTAGAGAGGTTTACGGTGTGAGTGTTCTGAAGAACACATCAACCATTTTGTATTTGTTATGGCTGGTATTGTTTTCGTCAACTGCCCACGACCACAACGGAATACTGTTGCCTGCAGGATCTTGACGGTTGTTTTGTTTTGGAATGATATCCAGCCGGGTAATGCCAACTTCGCTCAGTTGCAGCATTTCATCTATGGTGGAAACGCCATCGGCATTGTTGTCGAGCCATAGTGATAAACCAGACCAGATCTCATCTTTACTACTGATATAGCCATCATCGTTGCCGCCAAGTGCTGGTTGGTCATATTGTGCTAGCGCGACAAAGCCGTTGGGCGCAAGTTCTGGTGCGGCTGCGAACCGAATTGAGGCTACGTTGCTTTGGTTTAAATCAGGCCACTGCTGGGTCATATCTAACGGCAACATATGCGTGCCGGTACCAAACAGCTCCATGCCGTTATCGATAACACCGTTGTTGTTTAGGTCATTCACCAAAAATGCTTCGTTGCCGCCATATTGCACCCATTGCATCAAGGTTTGGTTACCATCTCCGTACATATCGAAGTTAACGCCAACCCCGGCATCGCCCAAATGAATACCATCCTGACCGAGATCGATGAGCAAGGGATCTTCTTGATAGTCGTAATTATGGTCGTCATCTTCACAGTTGGGGCTTTGGACTGCGCAGCCGCCACCTCCGATAGGTGGGTGAGGGGGATAAAGCTTGGTTTCGTCAGGTTTGATGCTTGTAAGGGTAACGGCTGGGACTAAGTAAGCACCCGTGATGCCAAATCCCCAACCAGTGATAGCACCACTTATACTTCTGCTTGAAAAACCGGTGATATCTTTCGCTTGTATTGTGCAAACTGCAGCTTTTCCTGTCGCTAGTACCTCAGTATATGTATTTCTAGCTGGATAACCCGCAACATAAGCACTACCGCTGTCTTCATTTGAAATGTCTACGTAGGCATAGGTAATATTATGGAACCAGCTGGATTCGAAATTAACGCCTTTCTGATGGTGAAAGGTATCCCCTGCACCTCCAGGACATGCAAGTGTGTAACCCACATGAATGGTTACTTCATCGTCGTTATCTCCAGGGTATGCAACAACCAGAACGCTTACTGCTATCTTCTCTGTTGTTCCAATTTGAGTTTTAAAAATATCCGTATCAGTGTGCCTTATCCCGGAGTTTGATTGGCTGGCAAATAGGATGAGTAAGAGCATGAAAAGATAGCGCATTAGATATTTTCTCCATTTTGATGAGTATTCAGATGGCTTTTTATTTTTTGCCTCAGTTGGCCTGATTTAAGTTCTCTTTCAAAACGAGATGGCGCGCCATTTTTTGGAGGTGAAGATGGAGCTAGAGATACTTGAGTGCTTAAAGATGCCACTAAATATGATATTAAAATTCGCTGTGGATGGGCCTTAAATTGAGATAGGAGTGTTAAGGCTAAGTTCCGATGATGGTTGAAATTTAAATAATGACGAATATAACTAGGTTGGCCGATGACCTGCTGGTAATGCTCGGGTTTGAGGACTTGTTTTGATTCGAATGTAGTTTCGAAAAAACTCAATTTTTCATTGAGGTAAGTTATGTATGCTAGATTGGGCTTTCCTCTTTCGTTGGTTGCGAGGGTTAGATAGGATTTTAAAGTCGGTATGTCATTTTGTCTAAAGCCTTTTTTTAGTAGGCTGTACGAGAGTATTCTAATACTGGATGCTGTAGTTAGCGCTGCAAAAAGGTTATTAGGGGTGGCTAGATACGGACTGTGTTTTAAGTCATAACTAAAAGAACCGTCATCTTTGCTTGTTATGCCAAATTTGGCAAAGCGTTCCATCGGCAGCCTTTCTTCAATTGCCAGACCAAGCTGGTAGTGCAAATCCATCGTCGTCTGGGCATTCTTCGCCCCAAATATAAAATCAAAATCGACTTTACGAGGGTTATCTTTGCGCACAAATTCGCCATAGTGCTGTTCAAAGCGGTTGTAGAGGTCGTCTAATCCTTCCTTTCCTATGCGGGTTTGGATTGTATCAGGGGGTATATCGGCGGCAAGCGTGTGGTTTAGTGCCAGTTCGCCGGTGAGTATTTCTGAGGTTTTTGCTTCGACCGCGGCGGTTAGACCGAGGGCCAGAAGCAGGAGTAAAAATCGTTTATTCACAAGAAAAATCCTTCTCTTTGTTGTTTGTTTTGCTTAACCGAAGAGTTAATTGATGGGCGGGGTTTGAGTCGTCCATGAATTATTCGGGCTAAAAACCAATGTCGCACTTTTAAACTTGATGGCTGATAAACAACGGCTGTTGTGACAGTTTGGTTGTGTTCTCATTTTCGCCTCTATTAGTTAAGCACCTTGGTATCCAGACAATGGTACAACGATTGATCCGTTTACTTTCCTGTCGCCATCACTTGGCAACACGAATGAGTATTGTGCAGCAATCTGCAAAAAACAATGCGGTTTTTTGAACTATTTTGTCCTTAAAAGTTAGTCTTTTGATTTTATTGTGGTTATTTTTTGATAAATCTTTTGGCAGGTTTTTCGAACGCTTAATATTTAATCAATCAGGGCGCATGGTTTCCCCCTAAACATCGCGGTAAAAGTATATTAGCAGTTTTGGTCGATAACCTCGTGGATTATGTCGCTAACATCGTCGATATTATCTTGATTTAAGACAAAGAGAATGTTGGTTTCGTCGTGACCAAAGGCTAATGCTTTGCTTCAGAATGACATCTCTATTCCTTATTTTTTGACTAAGTATTGCTCCACTTCAGTGGCGAGCTTTTGGGCATTTAGCGGTTTGGACAAAAAGCCGTTCATGCCAACCTCAGTACATTTTTTCTCTGAGGCCATGGTGACATCGGCCGTCACTGCAATGATGGGCGGCTGCACTATCGAGGTTTCGGCCCTGATTTGTTTGGTGGCTTCATGACCGTCCATAATCGGCATGTTGATGTCCATCATGATTAAACCAACGGGATGTTTTAGTACATAATCAACGGCTTGTTGGCCATTGACCACACGATGAACGGGGTGCCCGTAAGGGATGAGAAAATGGGTCAGCACGGCGGCGTTAATGTCATTGTCTTCAACAATTAGTATGTGCATTATTGCGCAATCCCCGGTTTTATCGCCAATGTCGCCATGGATGTTGGCATATATTTGTTTAGAACCAAGGCTTCATCGCTCCATTTGTCCTCATAAAAGCCATTGATGGTAAACCCTGCGGCAATTTGTCCGCCAATTTGGTTGTCTAACGAATGACTGAATTCAATTGCATCACCCAAGCCCTTTGTTTTGTTGAGGTCTTTGCCTGCATCGGGCAAGTTGGTGCAGGGCAGGGTGAATTCGACTTTTAATTCTCCACTTTGTTCTGCCTTGTCATGATCGAACAAGTACATCGCAGGATTGCAAAAACCGGCCAGCAAACGGCCACCGGGTTTTAGTACTCTGAAGCATTCTCGCCAAACTTTGTCGACATCAGGCACGAAACAGTTAGCAATGGGATGAAAAATCAAGTCAAACTGAGCGTCATCAAAGACAGATAAATCAGCCATGTCACCTTGATGGGTGGTTATCAATAGGCTTTCTCTTTGCGCAACCATTTGGTCTTTGGCCAGTTGTTCGTCGGAGTTGTCGAAGCTGGTGATATGGGCACCCGCTGCCGCCATAATGGGCATTTGTTGTCCGCCACCTGAGGCCAAGCCTAATACTTGTTTGCCTGTCAACGGGCCAAACCAATCTTTAGGGACTGATTTTAAAGGGGTCAGCACGACTGTCCAGTCGCCTTGGCGAGCTTGGGTTATTTGCTCGGGATTGACCGGTTGTGACCATTCGCCTCCTGCCTTGGATTCTTTGTTCCAGGCATCTCGGTTGAATTCGACAATATCCACTATTACTCCATGTGCCTGTAGACAAGTTTGACCCGTAATAGTCAGGACCCGAGAAAGGCTTCAAAATGGTTAAATGATACGACCAAGTTTAACAATTGTCTGGGCTTTTTGCTACGGAATGACTTATAAATGACGGGACAATATCAGGGGGATTGTTGTATTTTGGTGTAACAAACCACAAAGGGGTAGGAATTGTACGATTTAACTTTGCCGGTTGGCGCAATTGTCTTGTCGCTGGGCGCATGGTGACAATCGGTGTGGGACGAGTCTCCTGCTTGCTGGGCTGAATCGGTTATCTGGCACCGGCAGTTTGGCGTTGTGGCAAATGTTGGTATGCATGATGCAGATACCAATCATCAGCTAAATCGGTATAACAAGAACCAAACCGCATATTCTGATACTGGCTGGTTAAGTAGTTGGTTTGGCATTGGCTGCGGTCGGCGCGGGTGTTTGAGACAAAACCTTGTAGCTGTGCGTTGGTGTTGTTGTAAACCAGATTGAACTGGGCGCTGATGCCATTTACCTCGGTGGCGATCATGTGAAAAACCAGACTGTCTCCTTTTTTCATTACACTGATGATGCCCAGTGATGTCAATGTTGAGCCAAATCTTTGATGAAGCTGGTAAGACAGGCTGTCTTTACGCCACATACCGGCTTCGAGCAATCCGTTTACGGCGTCGTCAGATTGATGGCGAAAGTGGGTCAATTTTTCTATGGTGTGTAAACCTGTGGCAAAGCGGGTGAATTCACCGAGGTTTGAGCGCAGGTGCCATGACAGATGTTTTATTACTTGGTACGGCAGGCTTTGTTGGGTGAGCGTTGGTTTTTTTGAGCAGCTACCAAGTAGCGCCCCGAGCAGTATCAAGGTGAAAATTCGAGTGATGGATGAAACTGCTTTTTTCATGGTCACGGTCACGGCTTTGGTCACTTGTATGAAATGTCGGTCGCTTGTTTTGGGTGTGGGTCACTTTATGATGGTCCGGCATTATATCAAAGTTTGCTGTTGGTGGGGGAATATCACCGCACGCGTGCTGATGACGGAGCGGTGTGAAGAGGTTGGATTAGCTTTGTTTGGCCTTGCCTTTACGTAGCTCTTGCGCTGCGGCTTCGTCAATCAGCATTTGTTCGGTGACTGCGCCTTCGGGGTTGGCGAGTATCAGTGTGCATATAGGATAGGGTGCACATCTACCGGCCATTTGTGTGTCTTGTAAGGTTTGATCATTGTTTAATGTCATGACCGATGCCAGTACTGCCAAAGCGCCTATTGCTGTTACAGCTATTGTTGAATGTAAAAGTTTCACTATTAATACCTCGCCTACCTGTTGCTCGATTAGATCCGAAGATCTGGTGAGCAACCAGTTTCAAGCGTTTAAGACAGTAAATCTTGCTGCTTTTCTTACCTTTTATTTACCATTATTAGAATTTCTTACCTGCAAAACTTCAGCTTTTTGGCAGGTTTTTTTTAGAAAAAAGGCAGGTTATTTGGCCGATTATGTGATGGGAGTTGAGGGTCTAAATTGGAGGATTTCCTGCCAGTAAGCTTACTTTTTGTTTACTTTGACGTTACTTGGCGGTGTTTTGGCGGCGATTTGGTGATATCGGCAATTATCAGCAGTTATATAAGTAGTTATTAGGCGCGCAAAAATGACGGATCAATCCGGTGTTGATAGCGCTTAATAAATTCAGAGGTTAATTTTGGTATTGAACGACAAAAATGTGGGTATCGGCGAAGCGGGGCCGGCTAACAATGAGTTGGTCGTTTTGGCCTTTGACCGTAGAAAAATAACGGTATGGCGCATCAAGCAGTTCTGTGGTGGTGTTGGCGGCCAAATCCAATTGCATCAGTTTGGCTTTTTCATTGGAATAATAAGTCAGTATTTCGTCGTTGATGGCCGCAGAGCAGACATTGCTGATAAAAGGAGATTCATTGAACCACACCATTTTACTGTCTTGAATTTTCCATATCCCGGGTTGTTCGTACTTAAACGCGTAATGTTGACCACTTTGCTGGTCGAACATACCAAGATAGGCGTTATTGACTGGTGGTTGGGCCGCTGATTTGGTTGCCAGTGCCATCGCGTTCATTTGATAGCTATCAACCGTTTTTCTACTGAACCACAGTACTTTGCTGTCAGGCGAGAAGTGTGGGTTGACGCTATTTTTTAATTTCATGTAAGGTTGTTCGGCCAAAAATGTGGTGTTATCTAATTGATAAACGTGAATATCTCGCTCTATGCTCAGCGCTATGTAACTTTCATCAGCCGCAATAGCGATGTCTTCAATACGCATGTTACTTTCAAATTGGCTGAGTTGTTTGTAGTCGTCGTCAAAGGTTTTCCAGACTTGGTATATACCCGAACGATTGCTGATAAAGTAGGTGTCGCCGCTTGCACTGCTTATTGGATATTTGTGGGCAATGTCACCGGTCGATAAGACGGTTTCGCTTTGTTTATTTAAGTCAATCAAGACCAGCTCAGCATTGTTATAAGAACCACCGACAAGGGCCAAAGTTGGTGGTTCGCTGTTCGACACGTGAGGCGAGTATATTGGCCACAGTGGCGATTGCATCAACTGATGTTGCGTCTTGCCGCGCAGAAAATAAATGTTGTTGCCTTCATTTTTGAATACCGGGTTACCTGCGTATGAACTGACAGAAAGCAGTGGCACGTTAACCTGATGTTCGTTGATGATTTCGCCGTCAAGATTTAGTGTGAGTACTTTGGTGTAATACCAGTCATCACTCAGCAAGGTGTGCAGAACATTGGCATCGGCATCAAATTGAATACGGTAGTAACCCTTGCCGACGGTGTCTTCTGGGGTATTCAATAAATGGCGTTTGCCCGAGTCCAAGTCTAGTCGGTAGATATTGTGGGCGGCAAATTCGATGTCTATATCGGTATAATAAATGGTGTTGTCTGGTCCCCAGCTTAAGCCAATGCTTTGATTGTATTGACCACATTCGATTAAAACTTGATCGCTGGTGATGTTGAGCTGCAAGTCGAGTTCCATTACGGCAATTTCACAGCGTCCGGGACTATAGCGGTGGTACAGCAGTCGGCGACCGTCACTGTGCCATACTGGGGTAAAATTGTGATAATCTCGCGTCGTGATGGTTTTTTCTATGCCGCCATGCATCGGGATCACCACGATTTGAGCAAATTGGCCGTGAGACAGTTGTCGGGTAAAGGCGATAAATTTTCCATCGGCAGATAAATTGGGCGCTTGCTCTTGACCTGCTTTATGGGTTAACTGTAGTACATTGCCAAATTGCGGTCCCTGAGGGGTTTGCTCCAACAGTTTGTTGATCCAAAACCACAGCAACATCAATACTGCTGCAACCACAAAAAACATTAAAGGCAGGCTGGTTATGCTTTGGTTTTGCGCAGCTTTAGGCACCAGCACGGTGACATCTAACGGTTGCTCTGAAACTTCAGAGACAAAACGGAATCCCTTTTTTGGCACTGTTTTGATGTAGCGGGGAGAACGTGGATTATCACGCAGCTTTGAACGTAGGGTAGAAATCGCTTTGCTCAGAGGGTTGTCACCATAAATACGTCCGTCCCAGCCGACTTTGTACAAGTCTTCTTTACTGATCAGTTCGTTGGGATGGGTGACAAAATGCTGTAAAAGTTTATTTTCCAGACTTTGCAGGTTTTCGAGATGTCCCTCAACAAACAGCTCTCCGCTGTCAGGTTGGTACTCAATACCGTCATCCAGAAAATACTTACGGCTCATGCGATTATTGTCGTGGTTCGACTGTTGCGATTGCTATCTAGTTATTCTAAAAAATTTAACTTCATTAATACAGCTTATCTGTCAATACTTGGCAAAAAAGTATGAAAAACCAATAAATCAGGTATTTACACACAGGGTTACATGGGGTTTATCCGGGTTTTCGGGCAGTCAAGGTGTAATATCCGGCACCACCGTCATAGATAAAGTGGGCCAAACGACGGGGGATGCCGTGCTGCCAGCCCGATTGTTGTTGTTGGGCCTGTAGCTGGGTTTGTTGATGTATAAGCGCACTTAATGCGGGATCTGGGACAGTCAGTTTTTTTTCTATGGTGTGAATGGTTTCGAGTAATGAGGCCGAAACATCTCTAAAACGCAGTTGATAGAAGCCACCTTGGGCGATAATGTCCTGATTTCTGATGGCGTTGTATGCGCCACTGATACACAACCAGCGGTTTAACTCGATATTCAATTCGACCGGTAATCGTTCGTTCAAAAAAACATCGGAGATGGCGATATACCCTCGGGGTTTTAATACTCGGTATATTTCGGTCAAGGCACTATCGCGATCGTCAAAAGTACATAGAGCACACTCACATAAAACCACGTCGATGCTGTTGCTGGCGATGGGCAGGTGTTCGGCATCACCTTGGATAAAATGCATTTTGTCCCTGTTGAAACGGGTATTTTCATCTTTGCCATGTCTTAAATGATCGAGGCCTAAGTCTAAGGCAAAGACTGTGGCACCAAAATTGTCGGCCACGTAATGGGCTGAGGTACACTTGCCGGCGGCAATATCTAATACGATACTATTGCGGTTGATCAGGGTTTGCAATGCCAGATTATGAGTCAATTTGACGCCACCAGGATGGAAGCTTTCACCCAGCAGCATTTGGGTTAGCGGTAATTGATGAAAATCGACACAACAACTGGCTTTCATTGGGGTTCACTTTTGTTTATCGACCAGTCATATGCCATAAATTGCAAGGTGATGGGGTCACAACGGTTCAGCGTGTTTTTAAGTCTAGTCTGTGCATAATGATTTATGTAGAATAACTACACTGCACAACCTCTGCCTCGTATAAAGCGCAAACAAATTGCTACAAAATTTAACTCCAATGGTCAACACGACCTAGGATACTAGGGATCACAAAAGCGTTGTTGTTTGACTGTCATTTTAAATCGTCAAATAGGTAACGCAATCGTTGGTTGCTATCTCTTGGTTGGTGGTTGCCATAAACATTTGCATTGGTTTGCAGGTGTATATACGGCCACCTTCAACGGTCAGTACATTATTTATTTGGTCTACGCCCTGATGATCCATTGCCCGCAATGGCAATGGGTCGTCACCGTGATACCAGCCGAGAAACTCTCCGCGTGGTGTGGGTTGGCGATTAAACTGTTCGATGTCGGGAATAAACGTGATGTCGGTCGACAGCAGGCGATGGCTGGCAAATCCAACCGATGCATCGCCAGTCAGTTCCATGCGGATAGGGTGACGATGAATTGATACGTCTCTTTGCCGTTCAAACAGATTTTCGAGGGTAAAGTAAGTTTTAAGTCCATCGGTTGCCACCTGATGCGACATGATCTCGTTGGCTCCGCCACATTCTATGGTCACAATTGGCGCATCAAAGACTTGTTCCATCAAGGCACCCACCCTGATGTCAGTGTATATCTGCATTGGGGCGAACAATCCGGTCAGTTCTCTGACACCCGGGCAATCAACGGCGCTTACACCAAAGGCCGGACTTAATCCTGAGGTATTGTGCAAATCAATGATGGCCTCGGGTTTGACGGCGGCAATTTCGCGTTTAATGAGATTGGCGCGTAAGGTAACGGTTTCATCTGGCTGTTTGATATCGCCGAAATAACGGTTTAAATCTTCACAATCACCGATGTATCGGCGAGTGAAAATGGGCTTTTGTTGGGCGGCTTCGGGGTTACAAAACAATATCCTGACGTTGGTTGTTGGTACTTGACCGCTGAGCAACCATAAATGGCTGGCGATAAATCCCGAAGGTTCATTGCCGTGGATAAGCGTCGCGACCACCCGCGTACGGCTGGTATCAATGCCGGTGATATCCACCACCGTTAATCCCTTTAGCTGATTTAAAAATCCAGGTGCGGTCGCGGCGATTTGTTTACGACACTCATCGCCTAGGTTATACACTTCACTGCTTAATGGCTTCATTTCCAGATGGTATCCCACTCAGTGACGGGCTGGCCTTCCATTTGGAATTTAAAATACAAATCAACCATGGCTTGGCAGGCTTTTTTCTTGTCCATTTTACGCTGTAAATGCTGATAGGTCAGCCTTTGCCATTTGGCCGGTGTGATGTCGAGTTGCAGGCGGCGCAAAATAATATTTAAATGCTTTTCTCTTTCTCCCTCTTCAACACCCAGCTTGGCCAAACCATCGTAAGACACTTGCAGCATTTGGTCGATGATATTACGAATGGGTACTTCGGTGGGTTTGTGTTGATAATTCTGCGGCCATAAAATGGTGGCATCCAGGCCTTTTCGGGCGGCGCTGTAAAAATTGTATTCAGAAAAACGAAAAGGGATACGCGGCAAATATTCTTCGATTTTGCCTTCAAGACCTGTTGCCATGCCAATCATAAAGGCTGAGTTGGCGGCCATGTCTATTGCAGTGGGACCCGAGGGCAGTGCTCTGAATTCAATACGCAAGTGGCCTTTGCCTGAGTTGCTGTAAACCGCCCGATTCCATGGCCAAATGGTGCCCATGTGGAGGTTGAGTTCTGCTAATTCAGGTAGACCGTCACCTTCTTCTTCATCAAACAATTGCGGAAACAGCGGTTGATAGATGTTGACGGCTTCGGCAAACAGTTCCCAGGCACCATCTCTAATCCAACCTTGGCCATAATTGACTCGGGCGGGTGCACGCCATGGACGGGTGTCTGAAATTCTCACATCCATTGACTGTTTGAATAAAGCGACCCGGGTTTCATCCCACAGGGTATTGCCAAAGAAAACACTGGAGTTGGCAGAGATACCCAACGACAACGGCAGGGTCAGTTGGGCGGCGTTAAAAGTGTTGGCAAACTTTTCTTTTTCGACCATCAAATGGACTTGAAAAGAGGTGTTGGCGCCTTCAACGCAGATCTCAGAAGTTTTAAAATCAATTTCATCTTCGCCATCAATATGGATATGAAAAGGACCGCCGCGCATTTTACGCAGCTCTCGGGCCAACACGTGATAGCGGCCTTCGTTGGTCATATATTGACTGGTTAAATGGCGCTCTTCCAAGGTGGGCAAAATACCGGTGGCCAGTGGCCGGGTGCCGATTTTCGCCGCGGTATCCCACAGTGTGTTGAACTTGGTCAGCATTTCGTCGGTTAGACTGGTAAAGGGTTTACCGGCGGCGGGATAGGGGCTTAGGTTGAGTTCAAGGTTGTATTGATTGATTTCGGCGACAAACTGGGGGTCGTCGAGCATTTCGATCAGTTGCAAATTAACCGGACTGACGTTGCTCTTTTCGTCCATCAGGTAAAGTTCGAGTTCTGCACCGATACAGGTCTCTTCTTTGCCGAAGTTTGGACCTGCGATCACCTCTTTGAGTATGTCGACCTGATCATGGATGCGTTTGTTAAATTTTTCGTAGTCTTGCGCACAATATTGGCGGTCTTCAATCGTTCGTCCCATGGGAGCGTCCTCTGTAATGCTAGGGTTAACTTTTTATAGCATAGGATAGAAACAGGACGTCGTTAAGGTTTTTTTGAAGCAGGCAAACTGCCAGCTTAAATAATAATCAACCGATAATATTTGATGCTGTCACGCCATTTTAATTGTACAAAAAAGAGCGGATTTGTGGTGTGACCTTAGATTTATAACGACGACTGACTTTGAGTGATTGACCACTGTTGAGCACCACAATGATTTCACCGTTGATGTCACTGGTGACTTGGGCAATACTGTTTTTATTGACCATATTTGAGCGGTGAATACGCAGAAATTGCGCTGGATCGAGTTCGTCCTGCAATTGTTTCATGGTTTTTCTGACTACGTGGGTTTTTCCGCCGTGACAGTTAAAGCACATATAGTCACCTGCCGCTTCAATAGAATAGATGGCTTTGGTGCTCAGACGAATTAATTCAGGGCCGCTGCGGATCACGATATTCTGTGGAAACGTTTCTTTTTCAATGACTGGCGGCGTGAATTGCCCGGCCATTAAAGAGAAGTTTCTTTCAAAATAAGATTGTGAACGTTGTGCGCTTGTTTCGTGACTGCCGTGAGTTGCTTTCATTTGAGTATCCTGCCTTTAACCGCTGGTTCAATGGATGTGCCTCTATAATGTCAGGACATCGGTTAAGTAATAAGGCATGAAAATGTAAAAGTTGCTGGCATCGTTTTACAAAACTTTTACACTAGGTATTAAAGTAAATTCTTTAAAGGATAAAACCGCTTGATAAATGCAAATAAATTAAAGACTTGGCTCAAAATCGTCGTGATAGTTCAGAGCTTGTTTTTGGCTGTCGGCTGCTCATCTACAGACCGCGAAGGGCCATCAAACGATGATGTTTCTATCAGTATGACCACCGAATTTGGTGATATCGAAATTCAATTGTATCTGAGCAAAGCGCCTGTTTCTGTCACCAATTTCTTGCGTTATGTCGATGCTGGTGATTTCAATGGTGGCACTTTTTACCGAGTGGTCAGGGCTGACAACGATAATGGTAGCCCGCAAATCGCGGTAATCCAAGGGGATGTTAAAAATGGCGATAAACAGTGGCCTGCAATAAAACTCGAAACGACTGAGCAAACCGGCATAAAACACCGCGATGGTACTTTGTCGATGGCCCGTGGTGCGCCAGATTCTGCCACTTCGGTGTTCTTTATTTGTGTCGGTGCTCAACCTTCGTTAGATTTTGGCGGTATGAGAAACACCGACGGCAAAGGATTTGCTGCATTTGGCCGCGTGGTTAGGGGCATGGAGGTGGTGCGCAAAATCAATGAGATCAGGCAGGCCAAAGATGTCGATGATGATTATATGAAAGGCCAAATGCTGGCGAAGCCAGTGATGATTGAGCGAGTGAAGCGTCAATAACACCATTCAAATGCTCGAAATGGTCACTATACTGCTCATTTATGTTAATTATGAGTGATTTAGTGACTATGATCACGATAAAGCAATAACGCAGTGCTTACGTTTTTTTCCAAAAAATATGAACTTGTTGGTGCTAATGGACGAGAACATCAAATGGGTGCCTACCTTTGCATAAATGGTCACCAGCCACTAAACTGATATCATATACTGATATATGATGATGCGGCCATGAGAACGATTATTGATATTCCTGAACAAGACATTAAAGCGCTGGACGCAATTAAGGCAGACGAAGGGGTTTCTCGAAACGAGTTGGTTAAAAGAGGGGTGGCGATGTTGCTCAAAACCTATCAAAAAATCGAAGTCGATGCTTTTGGCTTGTGGTCTAAAGAGTGGTCTAAGGAGGGCTTAACTCAGGTGCAGAATCAGGCTCAAGATGGTCTTGATTATCAGCTGGCTTTGCGGGAAGAGTGGTGATGCTGGCGTTATTCGATACCTGTATTTTGATTGATTACCTTAATGGATTACCACAAGCGAAAAAGGAACTGTCGCTTTATGAAAACAAAGCCATCAGCCAAATTACTTGGATGGAAGTGATGGTGGGCACCACGCCCGACAACAAAGCTCAAACCCGGGCCTATCTTGAACAGTTTCATGTGATTGATATCGACAAACCCATCAGCGAAATGGCGGTGATCATCCGAAAAAGTGAAAGAGTCAAACTGCCCGATGCCATCATTTGGGCCAGCGCCAAGCACAATAACCTCAATCTGGTGACTCGCAATACCAAGGATTTCAGTTCTGACCATCCGGGCATAAGGGTGCCTTATCAGGTGTAAGGTGCTATACAGATACTTGAAAATGTGAGAATAAAAATTCTACGGTGAAAGAATCCCTATCGCCAGTCCTCGGTAACTGCGTCCTGCGTTACCCTATCTACGGGCGTCCTGCCCTAGTGTTGGCAGTCGATTTTTGCTCCATGCAAAATCGACACTTCCAACATCCATGTTGGTCGTCCATGCCGCCACTGAAGCAAGCTGCGTTGCCTGCCATGGATGGCGGGTAAGGTGACAATGCATGGAGCATATTGTCTTTGATGCAGTAGCTCAACGGTCTTTTTAGAGTCTACAGAGGTATTATCGATGGCTGGTGTTTTTGGAGGTTTAAACGTCCCTGTCGTGCGCCCAGTTCGGCAGTCGATTTTTGCTCCATGCAAAATCGACACTTCCAACATCCATGTTGGTCGTCCATGCCTCTCGTTCAGCAAGCTGCGTTGATGCTCAACGGTCTTGCTTCACCCAAGACTGTAATTTTCGATAAATCGTCGAGGGGTTAATTTCAAGCATCACGGCCGCCTTGGGGATATTGCCGCCGCAATGCTCGATAGCGTGTTCTATTGCTTCTTTTTCTACCTGCCACAATGGCCGTATGCCTGGCAGATGGCTACTTAATGTGGTGCCAGACGCTTGCATTGAGGTTATTTCACGAGTGGCTTGTTCTTGGGCCAGAACGGTCGGGTTCATGTCATCTTTTATCGGTTTTAACAGCATTTGCGCACTGACTTCTACATCTGTATTCATGGCAATGATACTGTGGATGACATTTTCGAGTTGACGAATATTACCCGGCCAGCGGAATTCGCCGATTAGCTTTTGGGCTGCTGGCGAAAAGCGTTCAAAAGATTTGTGTTCCTGCTGGCTCAATCGTTTAAGAAAATGGTTGGCGATTAAGATGATATCACTGCCCCGTGCCCTTAATGGCGGTAATGAAATGGTGATCACATTAAGGCGGTAATACAAATCTTCTCTGAACTTGCCGCTGTTGACAGCCTCGCGAAGGGTGGTCGATGACGCAGTAATAAGCTGTGCTTTAAAGGGTTGTACTACATGACTGCCTAATGGGGTGAACTCTCGTTCTTGTATCACCCTGAGTAATTTGGCCTGCAATTGGGCTGGAATGGTGGTGATCTCGTCCAAAAATAAAGTGCCTGAGGCACAGACTGAAAACAACCCTTCTTGAGATGAGGTCGCGCCAGTGAAAGCGCCCTTTTTATGGCCAAATAACTGCGATTCCATTAATTGTTCGTTGAAGTTGGCGCAGTTCATGGCAATAAAGGTGGCGTCTTTGCGATAACTTTCGCCGTGGCAGGCTTTGGCTATGAGTTCTTTGCCAGTGCCGGTTTCGCCGGTAATAAAAACGGGAACGTTGGTGGTGGCTGCGCTTTTGACTTCTTCAAAAATGGCCAGCATCGCGCTGTCTTCTGCCACCATGCCATGAAAGTGGATTTGTGTGTCACTGGTCTTGGTCGTATTTGCAGGCACTGTCTGCACAGGTTGTGTGTTCGCCGCCTCTAGTGCTTTCATTACAATAAAGCGCAGCTCGTCATTGTCCCAGGGTTTGGTGATGTAGCGATGAATGACGCCTTGGTTAAAGGCATCGGCAACGGTATCAAAATCGTTGTAGGCGCTGAGCAGAATACGTTGTGTGGTGGGCCATTGCTCGGCGACTTGAGATAGTAGTTCAGCGCCGGTCATTTGTGGCATTCGGTGATCGGATATGACCAAGTCTGGTTGGTTGTCTTCAACATAAGCCAAAGCGGTGCCAGGAGAATGACAACAGACGATGTTGGCTGGGATCTGACGTAAACTGCGTTTGAGCGCACTCAGCAAGGCGGGTTCATCGTCTACCAGTAAAATGGTGGGTTGTCTGTCATTATCTGTGACCAAAAAATACCTACTTCTGTATATTTATTAACACCTTAGTATAAGCATAGTCGGTTATTACAAGGCTGGAAAGGCAGCGGACAAGCTATATTTTCCAAAAGATAACAATGATGCCAAGCATTTGTCGAAACTATTGGCAGAGGGTAAGTTAACCAGAATACGCCGCGGTATCTATATCGATGCAAACTGGCAAGATATTCCCGACCTATTGCACGCGCGCTGGTTTGATGTCGTCGAATATTTGTTTGAGGGTGCCATTGCCACTCACGTCACTGCGGTTGAATTGTGACCGAATGTCATCCCTTTGATGAGGCTAATGGCCGATTGGCAAAGGTCATGATGAATGCCAAATTGACCAGTGTTGACCAGCACAAACTGCCAGATCAATGTGTGCCGTGTTCAGTCGGCAGTTGAGCCAGTTCAGAATCCATTTTCCGGTCGGCTGAATAAAGCCGTTTAGGCTGCTTTATTACCCTTATTACTCACCAAGCTGCCCACCCAAAACACCAATAAAGCCGCAATAAATCCCGGTAAAGCCTCATAAACCTGAGCGTTTAATCCCACCGCCCGCCACGTCAAAACAGTGATAAGGCCGGTTGCCATCATGACCAAAGCCAGCCACTCGGGTGGTCTTTTGCCTAGTGCATGAACCAGCACCAGCGGGCCGATGGTGCAGGCAAGTGCCGACCAAGCCAAGATCACCAAAGTGAACACGCTGGCTGAGGCGAACAAAGCAATGCACAACGACACCACTGTGACGGCCAAGGTGATCCAAGCTTTGGCATTTTTACCTTTGCCCAGTTTGAAATCTTCGCTGATCACCGCTGAGCAGCTCAGAATTTGTGAGTCGGTGGTCGACATCACCGCGGCGAAAATACCGCCCATGATAATGCCAACGCTAATGGCGGGTAGCAGGGTTTTGGCCAGCATGGGTAATGCCAATTCGGCATCAAAATTGGCTGTATTGTCGATAAACAACCGGGTAGCCAGGCCGACTAATAAAACCAGAGCCAAAAATAGGGTACTCCAGCTGAAATAATAAATGCCAGTTTTGGTCATGTTTGTTGGCTGGTCTAATGCCATGAATCTAACCATCACGTGAGGTTGCCCGGTTACGCCCAAGCCATTGAATAACCAGCCGAAGGCAAACAATGCGGTCGCACCCACAGAGCCAAATCGTTCAACACCCAGACTTAAGTAAGTAGGAGAAATGCTATCGAGTTTTTCGCCAAACGATATAATACCGCCCGCAGCATTGACCGAGGCGACCAGTAAAACGATCAGTGCCAGCATCATCACTACTGACTGCACCGCGTCAGTCCAGATTGACGCGCGTAAACCGCCGATAAGGCAATAAGACAGAATCAGCAGCGCACCGATGATGATACCGACATTAAAATGCCAGCCGAAGAGTACTTGCAAAGCTTTGCCGCCTGCGCTGAATTGGGCGGCGGCATAAGTTGATAGAAAAATCAGTGAGATAACGCCGATAACGGCCCTGAGCTTTTTGTAATCACCGCCGTGCCAACGACTGATTAGGTCGGCAAAGCTCATGGCGTTGATTTTTTCGGCCTGCTCGCGGACCCGGGCATGAACAAAGAAAAACGCCACCAAATCGCCAAACAAAAAGCCGAAGATTAGCCAAATGGCTGACAACCCATAGGTGTAGATGTAACCCATCAAGGCGATAAACATATAACCGCTGTATTTGGTGGCGGCAGCCGACAATGCGGTGAGTAATGGTGATACATCACGCCCAGCCATCAAATAATCTATGTCGTCGGCGGATTGTTTGCGGGCAGACCATATGCCGACAAAAGTGAATAGGGCTAAAAAGACAATAAAGGCGAGAATTTCCATGTTTGATTGTATTGTTTTTATTAAAAAGTGGCTCATGGTAAGGCGTGTTAGCCGTAATATCAATGGTTCGAGGTGATAAATAGCGCCATATCTGGTGCCGGATGTTGCTCATCCAAGGCGTTTTTAGTCGCTGTAACCATCTGAAATATAAAGTGAATATAAATATCATATTCTTGTCAGTATAATATCATGTTGGTTAAATAGTAATCAGGGTATTTTCTGTGTATTGTCCGCTCATTAACGCAAGCGCACTTCAAAAAAAGAAGTCGTTAAGAGCAAACCACAGAAAATAGGAAAACAGCATATGATATTGAAACGATTGTCACAAACCGCATTAAAAACCGCCGCTGTAATAGGCGGCTTGTGTTTGTCTACCTCATTAATGGCCGCACCCAGCGTCAACGAAAAATCGGCCATTGGTATTAATCTTACTGGCATTAACTATTGGTCGACCCAGTGGATGCTCATCGACGTGATGCGACAAGCGTCTAACGGCAGCGGCGAATTATGGGCCACCACCAAAGGTGGCGTGTTTAATACTGGTCACCAGTCGGCGCTAGATTTGGATACCAACGGTTGGCCTAAGTCGCTTCCTTCGGGCAGTGCAGCCGATTTTGATAGCGTCAGCACCATCATCTACCTCGACAACACAGCGTATCCCGTTGGAGAATACGTGGTGCTTTATGAAGGCGAAGGTCAATTGTCATATACAGGGGCAACTTTGCTGCCAGAAAAATCCACCCCGGGCAGAGACGTGTTGCAACTCAATGCCGGTTCGGTATTCTTTTTAAAGATCAGGCAAACTGACCCACAGGGTAACGGCAACTATTTACGCAATGTTCAGGTGATAGCCCCCGGCGGTATTTGTGGCAACGAACCAACGGCATTTGCCGAGGTCGCTGAGCAATGTGCCGACCCTGCACAGTTTAATACCCTTGAACAAATTCACAGCCATCAAAACTTTCACCCGTTGTTTTTAAAAGACATGAGCAAATATCGTTCTTTGCGTTTTATGCAGATGTTTGCCACCAACGGTTCAGAGCAATACCAATGGTCTGATCGTGCAACCTTCGGTTACGCCAGTTGGGCATTGAATGCTGGTGCACCCATTGAAGTCGCTATCGATATGGCCAACAAAGTTCAGGCCGAGCCGTGGTTGAACATACCCGCAAGAGTTGATGATGACTACATGCGTCAATATGCCAAACTGGTTAAAAACACACTCGATGCCAACCTCAATGTTCACATCGAACTGGGCAACGAAGTATGGAACAACAGCTATCCGTATATTTTTGATGCCAATTGGATGACCGCCGAAGGTGAAAAACTGTGGCCAGAGGCACAAGCGCATCCGCTGACCTATCGGCTTAACTATTTTGGCAAGCGCACCTCAGACATGTGTGAAATTTTTAAAGCCGAATTTGGCGAACAAGCCAACCGGGTTAAATGTGTATTGGGTGCCCAAGGCGGTAATTCATGGATTGGTAACGAATCGTTGAGCTGTCCATTGTGGGCGGCACAAAACAATGGCCGCGACTGTTCACATAATCTTGATTCAGTGGCCATTGGTCCTTACTTTGCCGGTTATCTGGTCGACGAAACTAATTTGCCTCATGTTAAACAGTGGGCAGATATGGGTGATGCCGGGTTAGACAAATTGTTTGAAGAAATCAACACCGGGTTATTACGTGATTTGACCTACGATGCAACCAAGTTCGAATGGCAACAGGCACCCGAAGGCGGATCGCTGGCACAAACCCGTGTATTCATGGCTGATAACAAAGAACTTGCTGAATTGTACGGGCTTGAACTGGTGGCGTACGAAGGTGGTCAACACCTGACATTTGCCGGAAACCTGACAGGCGACCGAGCACACATCAACGAAGCACTTTTCTTAAAAGGCAACCGAGACCCACGCATGGGCCAAGCATTCACCGACCATTTTACTGACTGGAAAAATTCGGGTGGCGGATTGTACATGGTATTTGAAAGCATCGGAGAATGGGGCGCATATGGTTCGTTTACCCTTAAAGAGCATCAAATGCAGCCGTTAAGCGAAACCCCAAAACTGGCCGCAACCCTTGATTTCATCGACGCCAACCCGTGCTGGTGGACAGGTTGTGACCGAGTGACTAACGCCTTCGACAGCGTACAAATCGACGAATTGCCCGAAGCGCCACAACTAGCGCAAATTGAACTGACATCAGACGTCATTATGGATGCCTGGGGCGTTTCATTGAGCTGGTCAGCGGTATTAGGCTCTGTAGATAGCTACCAAATTTTCCGCGATGGCAATTATGCTGGTCAAACTGCTGCTGGCACAACTGAGTTCAACAACTACTGGTTGTCACTGCATCAAGATTACGTGTTTCAGGTTAAAGCGATGAACGCTGCTGGTGTTGTCGTTGGCGAATCGAACTTAGTCACCACTATGGCGGGCGACTCGGTTGCACCAACGGTTCCGAGCAGTATCACTGCTATTGCTAATGGCGGCAATGGTTTTGACTTGAGCTGGACAGCATCAACAGATGATGGCGGCGTGGCTTATTACCTGATTTACCGCAATGGTACGCCATTCACCATCAGTTTAACGGCGAGCTTTTCTGACTATTGGTTGCCCCAGGGTGATACAACTTATCAAATCTTCGCGCGTGACCCTGTGGGTAATGTGTCCCAAGGGTCGGTGGTGATTACGGTTACGAGGTAAAAGCTTTAACTTCAAGAGGAGGCTGCCCTAAACAGCCTCCTGTTTTATTTTGTCCTTTGTTGCACAATACTTTTAAAGGTTGCCAATTCATTACTCTCTGTAAATGCCCTTTTGGGGATGCACATAAAGTTTCCTGCATTTGAAAGGATGAATAAATACTTGTCGTTTTCTTCGACGCCGCCAACCTGTTGCCAATCAATCCGTTTTGTTCTGTCACCAATCGCAACATTCATTCCTTGGGTCGAGACTGAAATCGTTTTGGCGCCTTTTCTTGCCATTTTTCGCGCAAGGTAAACCATTACGAATGGATAAATAAAAGCGAAGGCAAAACCGATAACAATAGACAATAGTGAAATAGATTGATTTTGCAGTAGATTAATTAACATTGGCAGGCTTAGAAAAACTGCACAATGAATTAGAATCTTTTTTAAATAGACTCTGGATGTTTTCAACATAAACCAATATGAATCGATAACCTCTGCATCGGTAACTTGATAATTAACCGTTGCCATCAAATGCTCACCAGCCTATAAACAGTTGCTAAAAGGTAAACCCCAAACAGAAACGTCCAAAAGCGTGTCAGGCCATGTTTTATTACACCTTTTGGATTGGGTGCGACCCGCCATAGGCATGTGACTGAGTAAATGCCAAAACCAAGCAGTAACAGCGCCAAAATGTAACTATTGAGCAGCACAATATTGATGTTGATGATTTGGGCTTCCCTAAGCCACAAAAAAGCCAAACCAAGACCTGCACCAACAGTCATCGTACACACAAAACCCAAAATATTGACGAGTACGACAGCTTGCCAAATTTTAATATTGCCATGCCATGCTCTTTTGAAGAACGAATCTTTATTCACTTTCATCTTTCTCTTTGTCTGATCTCAGCGCACATATTAACAGTCGGTGCTCAAAGGCAAAAGTGTTGACCGATTAATTCGAGCCTAAGGATCCTCTTGGTTACTCTTCAAAACCACAAAAAAGCCCGGTGTTGATTGCTCAACATCGGGCGTTATCTCCATGGATGGAGTGGCAGATTCTTTGCTCCTCGGTTCTGGCTCCGTGCTTCACCCTACCTCCCATATCCCTATGGTCGTGCATAATCTGCATTCCCCCCATCCTTGGGGGTTTATCCTCAATATTGTCTGGAACAATATTAGGGTATTAAATTTGCTGCCGTTCGATATTACTCTTTTTTCAAACTAGCTGCCTTGTGGCGAATCTGGATCAACACCTTTACTGAAGTCTGGGTCGACACCGTCGAAGAAGTCTGGATCAACACCACCGGCTTTTAAGTTTGTTTTTAATTTGAAGGTGCTTACTTTGAAGGTGTTTGTTTTGGTTTGAGTGTTCTTGGTCATAATATTGGCCCCAGCATCAAATGATGCGATAAAAATCGATTAAAAGTTCTTAAATTAATAAGTAAATCAAAAATGTTACTGCTGTGCTGCTTTTACGTGAAGAGTCGAATTAGCTGCCTTGTGGCGAGTCTGGATCAACACCTTTACTGAAGTCTGGGTCGACACCGTCGAAGAAATCTGGATCAACACCACCGGCTTTAAGGTTTGTTTTTAGTTTAAAGGTGCTTACTTTGAAGGTGTTTGTTTTGGTTTGAGTGTTCTTGGTCATAATATTGGCCCCTGCATCAAATGATGCGATAAAAATCGATTAAAAGTTCTTAAATCAAAAAGTTTTGTGGCTGTGCTGTTTTTGCGTTGTTTCGCAAGAGTCGAACTAGCTGCCTTGTGGCGAATCTGGATCAACACCCTTACTGAAGTCTGGGTCGACACC
>JABSOG010000349.1 GCA_013216025.1 Algicola sp.
CGATAAATACATTCCGATGACAGTCGAATACGCCGGCTTTGTTGGCTTGCTCTTCGCCAAGGCTGAAGCGGGAAGTTTTGCTATCGACAAAAAACAGGTTGTGGCGTTGTAAAAAAACCATGGTCCAGGCCATAGACGAGCTTTTCTGGGTCAATAGGCTGCCCATGTGATTGTTGATGCCCTTGGCAAAGGGGATTTCGAGCAGGGCATTGGTGAGAATGCTCTCTATCTGTTGCCTGTTCATATCGCTCATCAAAGCACCGGGGCCAAGATCTTTTCCGCTGAGTGATTCCATAGGAATATGTAGCATCACGTCTTTGTTGGCGTTTTTGGCCATCAGCGCATAGGTTTTGGCGAAGGGGGTATGGGGCAAGATCGAATAGGTGAGCTGCCCTTTGAGGTAGATGGCGTCAATATCTTGCTTGTTATAACCGACATCGTCGATGATCAGCGCCAGTTTACCTTCAGCGAAGCTGCCAAAGCTGGTCAGCAACAGACCAAAACAGCATATTTTTTTTATCCACAACACTTATATTTATATCTTCACTTTATTGGGTTTATTTTAACCCTCTAAATCATCCTTTTTCGCTCTTTATTTGCCTTTCGTCACCGAAGGTGGCCTATATGAAGATGCGAAACCGATTCATTGGAGGATTTGTTTTAACACCAGTTTTTGCGCTTCATCCAGTTGAAAGTCGCGATTGGCCAGCATTTTACCGCTAAGGCCCCAGCGTTCGTCAAGGCCCATTATAGGGCTTTGTGAAGTTTCATTCACCTGTTGTTGTGGAATTTCTACATCTGGGGTGATGCCGATGCCGTTAATCGATAAACCATCGGGGGTAAAATATAGCGCAGTGGTCAGTTTTATCGCCGTATTGCCGTTACCCAGCGGAATTAATGATTGCACCGAACCTTTACCAAAAGACTGCATACCGACAATGGTGGCTCGGTCGTTTTCTTTGAGTGCACCAGCGACAATTTCTGACGCAGAAGCAGAGCCTTTGTTGATTAATACGTAGATGGGTTTGCCGGGCAATAAGTCACCAGGTGTTGCCAAAAAGTTTTGATTGGCATCGTTAAAGCGGCCCCGGGTGGTGACTATGGTGCCTTTATTGAGGAATAAATCACTGACGCCAACCGCAGAATCGAGTACGCCACCGGGATTATCACGTAAATCGATAATCAGGCCTTTTAGTTGGTTGTCGGTCAGTTTTTTCAGGTAATCGATTGATTTGACAATATCGTCTGTGGTGTTTGATTGAAAAGTGTAGATTTTAAGGTAACCAATATCGTTGTGCAGCAGCTTATGGGTGACACTTTCAACTTCGATTTTGGCTTTTTCGAGCGAAAAATCCAGCGTTTTGTCGTAATAGTCTCTCTTGACCACCAACTGGGTTTTTTGCTTTGATTGTTTGATTAATTCACTGACCTGTTCGAGGGTTTTACCTTTAACGTCGATGCCATTAATACTGTTGATAATATCGCCTTTTTGCAGTCCGGCCATTTCTGCTGGTGAGTTTTTGATGGTTTCGAGGATCACCAGCAAGTCGTTTCTAAGCTCTACTTCAATGCCCAATCCATCGTATTGGCCGTTGGCCATTTCAAATAGCGTGTTAAGGTCCCTTTCATTCAAATAGGTCGAATGTGGGTCAAGTTGCTTAAACACTTCTTTAATGGCATTTTCGAGCAATACGTTAACGTTAACCTCATCAACATAATAAGAGTCGATTTGCCTGAGAATTTGGTTGAGGGTTCGGGGCGTGATACTAGAGTCGCCGCTTTTGCTCTGATGCGGGGCTTTGGTGGTTTGTTCGGTGTTTTGATTGGCCTGGAGGTTATATGAACACAATCCGAAAACGACCAGCAAGGTGACCAACAATGGCAGAAAATAAGACGGGGTTTGAATCGGTGTGGCAACTTTTATCATGATTAACTCCAATACGCATTGGTTTAAAACAGAATCAACCGATATGCTTCACTGCATTAGGAGCCTGTCCGAGAATGGAAGCTCGACTGAGTAAAATCTGGATTTGGCCATTTTTCGCGCTTTTTCCAGTTAAATAGTTAAACTATTCGCCTGAAAAAACCGCGAAAACTGTCTCAAACCAGCTTTCCCTCAGAACGAGTTCTATTCTCGGACAGGCTCCTAGTCAGTTTTCGATGTAAAGTTCCCTAAAAGGTTTAGGAATCGCTTCAGACGCCTGCTTTACACCATACTGCCGGGTTGATTGCAATTCCCTGATGTCGTATCTCAAAGTATAGACCAGCCTTGGATTGCCCGCCGCTTTTTCCAACAAGCGCAATGGGTTCGCCTGCTTCAACCTTTTCGCCGACCGCCTTTAGCAAGGTCTGGTTATGGCCGTACAGGCTCATGTAACTGTCACCATGGTCAACAACGATGACCCAACCAAAGCCTTTTAACCAATCGGCAAACAACACTAACCCCTGCTGTACGGTTTTGACTGGGGTGCCAGTTGTTGAGTGGATCACCACGCCTTTCCAGCGCAAACTACCACGGCGCTTACGGCCAAATTTGTTGCTTAGGTTGCCGTTGACCGGCCAGCCCAGATGTCCTTTGAGGTGTGACAAACCGGCCAGTTCTATGGCTTCGGTCACCAACGATTTGATGCGGGCAAGGGCGGCGGTCAGGTTTTGTTCGTTGATTTTTAACTGTTCGAGTTGTTGTGATTCGGTTTTGAGTCGCTTGCGAATTTGGCTAATGGTTTTACGGCGGCTTTTTTGGTGATTGGTCAGTTGTGATTGTTTTTTCAATTGTTGCTGTTCAAGCCCATTCAGCTCGTTAATGGTTTCGCCGAGTTGAACGTCGATTTCACTCAAACGAACCAATATGGTTTCAATGCGGTCAAGGTTTTTGGTTCGGGCACGATTAAGGTATTCGTAATAACCCAATACCCGCTCTAGTTTACCCGGCTCTTGCTGGTTGAGCAGTAATTTGCTGTAGTCGTGGCTGCCGTTAACGTACATACTCGATAATTGCCCGGCCAGCAGTTTTTTGTTCTGATCTCTTTCGCGGGTTAATTCGGCTTGCTCTGTTTCTAGGTTACTGAGTTTCTGTCTATTATTTTTTTTATCTGATTTAATGGTGTTGAGTTGACGGGCTACATCCGAAATTTCTCTTTCGGATTTTTTCAACAGATTGGTTAAAAACTGGTGTTTGACCTGCTGATTTTCAATGGATTTTTCTGATTGGCGAATTTGTTTCTTTACCCTTTCGAGCTGCTCGCGTTTAAGTCGGTCTTCTTCGCTTTCTTGTTTTTCTTGCGGTTCTTGTTGTAGCGATGTTTCAGCGGTTTCATCTTGAGTAAAACCCGGCTGGCTGATGAACAATAATCCAAACGTGAGTAAACCCAATCGTACGCCCCGTCGAACGCTTAAAAGCCCTTTCAAAAAAAGAGCGCGGATGAAGTGATATGGTTTGCTCATGGTTTGCTTACTCGACCAGCTTGATGATTGACGTACCGGTCATTTGCTCGGGCTGTTCCATACCCATTAAGTGCAATAACGTCGGGGCTACATCACTTAAAGTGCCATTGTTGGCCATTTTGCTTATCGCGCGGCCAACATAAATAAAGGGCACCGGCTCGCTGGTGTGAGCTGTGTGGACTTGACCCGATTGGTGGTCTTGCATTTGCTCGGCATTGCCATGGTCGGCGGTTATCAAGCACTCGCCACCCACTTCACCGAGCGCGTCGACCACTCGGCCAACACAGGCATCGACTGCTTCGCAGGCTTTAATTGCCGCGCTGAGCACGCCAGTGTGACCCACCATATCGCCGTTAGGGTAATTAACGATGATGACATCGAATTTGTCGCTATGAATGGCTTCAACCAATTTGTCTGTCAGCAGGGTTGAGTTCATTTCAGGTTGCAAGTCGTAAGTTGCGACATCTGGCGAAGGAATTAAAATGCGTTCTTCGCCGCCAAATTCTGACTCGCGGCCACCACTGAAAAAGAAGGTGACGTGGGCGTATTTCTCGGTTTCTGAAATACGTAACTGGGTTTTGCCTTGTTTTTCGAGCCATTCGCCCAGCACGTTGTGCAGTGGTACGGGTGGATAGGCTGAGGGGGCTTGAATACTGTCAGCGTATTGGGTCAACATCACAAATTCGCACAGTTTCGGGGTTTTGGTTCGATTAAATCCGTCAAAGTCTGGGTCGACAAAGGCGCGGGTCATTTGACGGGCGCGATCGGCACGAAAGTTCATAAAGAATACCGCGTCGTCATCGTTGATGGTTTTATCTGCACTGCCTATTTTGCTGGCTTGAACAAACTCGTCGTTTTCGTCGCGCTCGTAGGCGGCAGTTAAAGCATCGAGTGCGTTGTCGTATTCAAATGCGGCTTTTCCTTGGGTCATTAAATCATAAGCGCTTTGAACTCGATCCCAACGGTTATCGCGGTCCATGGCGTAATAACGGCCAATAACGCTGGCGATAGAGCCGCTGCCAAGACGCGCAAAAGTGTCATCTATCAACTGCAAAGAGGCCAGTGCACTGCGAGGTGGCCTGTCGCGGCCATCTAAAAAGGCGTGCAGGTAGATTTTTTTGGCGCCACGCTGGTGGGCCAATTCAATCATGGCAACGATGTGTTCTTCGTGGCTGTGCACGCCACCGGGAGACAACAATCCCATTAGGTGTACGGCCTTATCGGCCTTAACTGCTTTGTCGATGGCGCTGGTGAGTACTTGGTTGTCGCCAAAAGTATTGTCGCGAACGGCTTTGGTAATACGGGTAAAATCTTGGTAAACCACCCGACCTGCGCCAAGGTTTACGTGGCCAACTTCTGAATTGCCCATTTGCCCATCGGGTAATCCAACATCAATGCCAGAACCAGAGATAAGGGTGTTGGGATAACGCTTGTTAAGGTCGTCTAATACTGGAGTACGGGCTTGTGCAATGGCGTTGTGCTGTGGATCTTCTTTATATCCCCAACCGTCGAGGATCATTAATACAAGTGGTGATTTGGCAGTGGTTTTCAACGGATTTTACCCTAAAGCTGTTGATGGAATTGACACCCGCTACTTTAACCTAGGAGAAGGCAAGATTAAAGGAGAAAGGTTTGACCTGACTACATTGTAGCTCGCACATTTATGTGCGCTTTCAAATGAATCCGCGTTCTACAAAAGAGTGCCAATCAGCCAAAAGAGGCCATCATGGCAGCAACAGCTAAACAAACGCCAACTCAGCCACAAGCGCTCAATGACGCCACATTTATCGCTCAATTTGAAAACCAAACGTTGTCGTCAGCACACTTTAATCATATCGGCCACTTGCGTTTGGCTTGGCTTTATCTTGAACGTTACCCACTCGAACAGGCGATAAGTCTGGTATGCGGTGGTATCAAGGCGTATGCCGAATCTTTGGGGGCGTCGACCAAGTTTCACTTTACCATTACCAATGCGATTGTTCGGATCATGGCCATGAGAATGCAATGACGGTCATTGGGCAGTACTATAGCAAGGAGGTGCTAGGCAGTGATCAGGCTCGGTTGAGGGTTATTGAGCCTGATGTTAAAGCGATAGTTACCCCTTTACCTCTGTGAAATTGGTTAGGGTGACGTCACCTTGGGGGAAATGTGCTTTTATCTCTAAAGAGCCGCCCATAGCTTCTATTAATTTACGCAAGCTTTGAATACGCAAGTCTGAACGTCGCTCCATTTTTGCAATCGCAGGTTGTTTGACTTCAAGCTGTTGGGCTAAGCTTTCTTGAGAAATACCAATGGCTTGTCGCAGTTCATAAAGCTCCATTTCATCTTGTAATTCAGCTTTATGCGCATCAATGGCAATACGGCGCTCTGGTGATATATTCTTGGTTAGTTTGGAAAATGCATTTCGACCTGTCATTGTATCAACCCCTCTTTTTTCAATTCTACAAGATGTTCGTCATAAAGTTTGTCTGCAACAGGAATGAGTTCATGATAAAAACGATCTTTCCCCGTTTTATCACCTCCTATTAACAAGATCGCTGACCGTATAGGGTCAAAGGCATAGAAAATTCTTACTGGGTGTCCACCAGATTGAATACGCAGCTCTCTCATATGATCATGTTTTGAACCGTTGATCCCTGACGAATGTGGGTGTCGCAAGTTCGGCCCCAACTCTTCGAGCAGTTCTACAGTTGCTGTTGCGCTATCCTGTTGCTTTTGGGAAAGCTGTTGCCACCAATCACCAAACTCATCAGTATATTCTACATTCCAAGCCATGTACTATTCCTTAAATGGAATGTTTGTTGGTTCTCTAATTTATTCCATATATGGAATAAATGTCAAGTAACCTATTGCGATCACAACTCGGTTGGATGGCTTTTTTGATGATAATGCGAGGCGTCGAAGCCCATCAAGATTTTTTGGAGTCTTTGGGTATTGATGCAGAGGAAATCAACAAAATCAGGGGGTGGGCAGGGTCAGAATAAACTCAGTCGGGCAGGGACTGTCTGCCCGGTGATGGTATCTGATATCACCGTTTTGTTGTTGCAATAAAGATTTGATGATCGCAAGCCCTAAACCTGTGCCACCATCGTGGCGTTTGGTGGTGAAAAATGGAGTGAAAACCTTTTCGCGATTGGCCTCACTAATCCCTTTTCCGTTGTCGGACACCGTCAATTCAATCTGATGTTTTTCTACGCTCAGATTCAGTTCAATTTTATCTGCACCAGCCTGATGGGCATTGTTGATTAGGTTCGATAAGACACTTTCGATAGTTTGGCTGGCATAACACACGTTAACCCTATCTTGCGCTTCGAATGTTGTTGAGACTGTCGCATCTTCATCGAACATTTGGCCGATAATGGCTGATAAATCACAACTTTCCTTTTTACTTTGCTGCAAGTCCGCCTTGGCATATTCCAACAAACGATAAACCAGGTTTTCTAGACGTACGCTGTCTTTTTGCAGGTTTTTCAGAAACTTTCGCTGCTGTTCGGCTGACATATCATCTTGATGGTCGAGCAATAATTCGACCGCGCCCTGAATGGCAGTCACTGGCGTTTTGAATTCGTGAGAGACATGAGAAGCAAATTCGAGAATGTAAGTCGAACGTTGCTCCAAATTGTGCGCCAGCGCAGAAAAGGTGCGCGACAAAGTGTCGACCTCTTGCGTTATCGGATTGGCCAGCGGCGTGACCGCTTCTTTTTCGCCATGTAATGCCCGTTTGGCTTGTTCTATTAAGGCCGCTATTGGGTGATTGATGGCAAGGGCCGTGACCATTGAAATTAGCCAAACCAGAATAATCGCGCCAATCAAATAAGTGATAATCGTTTGTCGATTCAAAGTCATCATTTGCCACAGGGTTTGCGGCGTACGTGATAAAATTACTGCCCCCAGCACTTTTTCGTCAACGATTATGGGCATTGCAACATGCACTCGATAGCTGCCCGAACGGCTGATTTTACTGTAAATATGTGACGGATATTTTACCTCTCGCAACCTGAGCAAGCTGTTGTGTTTGCCTGCTAGTGCGGTTTTAACTTCGTCTCGATTAATCATCGATAAACCCAGTTGTTCTGCATTGGTTGAGCTAAAAATAACGCCCTGCTCATCCACCACCTGAATACTCGATAAGGTATATTTTTGCGCTTCTTTTAATATCGGATTAAGCGCTTGTCCGATGGTTCGCCTTTCGATCGTTTGGTAAGGCGCCTGTGATGAGGTTTTTTGTGGTGGCGGTTCAATCGGCAATAGCGGGTTTTGGTCAAGGTCGAGACTTGGCGTCACAGGTTGCCAATCGGGTTTGTTGCTCGGTTTTTTGTCCAGTTGGGTTAAATAGTGGTTTTTAAATATCGAGGTGATAAAAAAGCCCTGACTGTTGAGTTCGGCCTCGGTTTGGCGAATCAGGGTATTCTCATAAACCGTGAGCAAGTTAAGACTGGCGACCACAAGGATTAGCACCGTCAGGTTGACTAGCAGTAAAACCCTTCTAATTTTCAAATACTTGTGAAAGTGGCTCACGCGCAATTGCCCAGTTTGTATCCCGCCCCGTGCACCGTTTCGATGGGGGAAGCGCCAATGGCGGTGAACTTTCCCCGCAGGCGACGAATGTGGCTGTCAATGGTGCGGTCGCTGACCACTATGTTGTCGTAGGCTTTTTCCATCAATTGTGCCCGACTGAACACTTTGCCGGGATAGGAGGCC
>JABSOG010000350.1 GCA_013216025.1 Algicola sp.
GCTTGAGCGATGGTGGTGGCGTGTTGGTTGATGGCGGCGTAAATGTCAGACTTACCCATTTTTTCGAGGTTTTCCATCGAACACCCAGACAGATTCTTCACCAGTTGCAGGCGGATGGTATTGACTAAAGACTCGACCTCTTCAATCGCGACATCCCATATATAGCGTTGTGACAACAAAAATACCAGAATATTCAAGGTAAAGAGGATTAACAATACGACTTCGGCTGCCTCATTTGAGGCGTTGTCTGCTGCACTGTTGAGCAGCGCCATGACCAGCATGTTGGTGCCACCTGCCAGTACAGAATGAAAAATCAGTTTGCCTTGGGGAAGGTTAGAGCTGGAGATAAAAAAGCGTAGTAAATCCATTAATTATTTTTGTGACTCAAGTTTCTTTTTCTTGCGTTTTTCGATGCCTCTTATGGCCAGCTTGGTATAAAGCATCATAAAAAGTAGCAAAATAAGTCCGCCGAAGGGCGTGATAAAAAAGGCGATAATGATGTATCCGAAAAATCCCAGTGGTTGCTTCCTGGCCAGAACGCCCACCAACAAACACAACAACACATAAAAAATAAAATGCAGCATGGGTTTTTATCGCCTCCAGTGGTTAAACTGCGTAAGTTCAGGCTGTCGTCGCTTTGGCCGACTTTTTAGCTTTGCTTGCATTTTCTTTGGCGCTTTCAACGGATTCGTTGAACTCTTCTTTATGTTCTTTGGCGTCAAAATCTTCTAGTGTGCCACCTTGTTCAAGGTGCTTGATCATGATTTTACCCACCGCATAAGTCGAAGCAGAAGCCAAAATAGGCAAAGACGCCATGGCCAAAGTACTACCAACACCCGGTACAAACTTAAGCAAAGTTGACGCAGTGATGCCGAGCAATAAAGCAGGCGACAAAGAACCGAGCAATACGCTGACTGTAGAGCGAGCTTTCTTCTCGTTGAAGGTTACACCGTACTGTTGGTACAGTTCTTTTAACATCAGCACCTGAACACCACCAACGGCAACGATATCCCATAAAGGTATTGGTAGAACACCTGCACCTGCACCCCAACCGGTGTATTTACTGACAATGATTTTTGCTGCGGCTTCGTTTTCACTTGCCTGTGCATTTTGGTCCTGTGTACTTTCATTAGCCACTGATTGGACCTCTTGTTCCTGTTCTTTTTCAGCCATTTTCTCGCTCCTGTTTAGAGAATAATTTAATGGTTTTTCGACTAAAGAATTCACCATTAATAGGGAACAAATTTAGTCCATTTAGTTTTGTTAGTCAATAATTATCTTGATATTAAACGGTTTTTTCCGTAACGGTGACCATTGTTTAATAAATCTACTGCGCCACTTTTGTGTGCCCTAAAAGTCATTATTGCACAAAGTCTCGGTTATCTTTAATGGCTTGGATTATGGTGTCCATTGTGTGGTCTGGGTCATCGATGGCATTAAACGGTTCTAGTAACGCTATGGCTTGGTTATAGTGCTCTTTTGCTTGAGTTTCATCTTGTTTATCTCGGTATACTTCTGCCAGTTGTTGATTCACGTCAACCAAGTCACCAACATATTTCAGTGCATCTTGTTTGCCTAGTGTTGCAATTACAGCCTTTGATGCTTGAAAACTGCGCAGCGCATCATCCAACTCACCGAGTTCCTGTTGTATTTCGCCAGCTTCGCCATATAATTTTGCCAGTTTATGCATGTATTGAAGTTGTTGGTTCTCGATTAACATGTGCACAATCGCAATGGCATGGGTAAAGGCTGACAGTGCATCAACAAAATTCACTTGAGTTTTCAGGATTTTACCTCTGATGGTATAAATCATGGCCTCGTCGATGGGATGACCCGGGCCTGTGACAAGAGTGGCATCTCTAAGTACCGACAGAGCCTCATCACTGCTGGCTAACGCCTCATCCAATTGATGCTTTTCGCTCAATAAAGAAGAATAATTGCACAGCGACTGGGACAACTGCCTAGTATAATCCTCAGGATTATCTTTGGCCAGTTGGCGGTCAATCACAAACATCTCATCGTAAATGCCCTGTGCCCGGTCAAGTTCCCCGACCCCTTGCAGGGCAGAGGCCAGATTTCTTAAGGTGCTGGCTAATTCTGCTTTGATATTTCGACGTTCACCAGTATGTAACATCCGTTGGATTTCGGCGGCTTTTTCAAGCACTGGCACGGCAGGTTCATATTGGTGGGTCTGATTAAAAACACTGCCTTGATTACAAAGCGATGCTGCCAGATTGGCTGCGTGCTTATCGGGGTCTAGTACGGTTAACTCAGCAAATATCTTTGCCGATTCCCCAAAGGCGTTACCCGCGTGTTCAAACTGGCCTGTATCGGTGAACAATGCGCCGGCATCATACAAAATTGTGGCAAGGTCATCTTTACCTTGAGAATTAGTGGCCAGTTTGGTGAAAGTGGTAATTGCTTTGGCATAAGCGCTTTGTGCTTTTTGCCACTTTTGTTGATCATGTAATTGATGGGCGAGATCACGTTGTTTCTCGGCAGCGATCATCAGCTTGCCTGTTTGCGGTTTTTTCTTGGTTACCCGCTTTTTTTTGCTCTTTGCCATGTCAAATTATTGCTATAAATTGCCTATGGGCGGCATGGTACGGGATGTGTCAGAAAATGTATAGCGTGGATTGGGAATTGGCGGGCGATTTGTCGCTCAAATAGTGTAGGATACGGCATTATCATAGACCAATTTGGCACAATCATTTATCATGCGCTACCCAATAATGGCAATCTTGTTGTGGCTGATGGTCATTGAAGGTACGAGTGACGCCCAAACTACTGAACAAAGCCAAAATTATCGATTGTATGAGGGGACATACGGGCCAATCCAGTCTGCTGATTCGTTTTGGGGCATTGCCCGTCAGGTTCGCCAAGACGACAATTTGACCATTTATCAGGTGATGTACGCGCTCTTTGAGCAAAATCCTCAGAGTTTTATAGATGAAAACTACAATCACCTGTTAGATGGTACTTATCTACACATTCCTAGCTTTGAAAAGATAAAACAAGTCGACCCTGTTGTCGCCCGTTCGCAGGCCAAACGGCATGATGACCTATGGGCGCAAATAAAAAGCGCTCAAATGAGACGAAAACAGCAGATACCCATATTCAAAGCCTTATACGTAGGCACCAAACCCAGTGATGCACAAGTGATTATTCTGAATATGAAAGCCAATTATCACTATGGTATGAGTCTGCAAATTGGCTGTTATCAGGTCGAAGTTAACAAAAGCGGTTACCAAACCAAAAGAGTATGGATCACTTTGGGTGACACTTCAGCGCTCACTCCAGAAAAGCAGCGTTTTAGTTTTGTCTTGAAAAAACAAATCTCGTCAGCCATTTCGCCACATAAGCCACTTATTGGCCGCTATGGCCCCATCAAACCTGCTGACTCGATATGGCGGATTGCGGCAAAAATTCGGCCTGATGACAAAGTCAGCATTTACCAAGTGATGTACGCACTGTTCAGGCAAAATCCGCGAAGTTTTGTCGATGAAAACTACAACCAGCTTAAAGATGGCCGTTATTTGATCATTCCAAGTACCAAGGTACAGAAGAAAATCAACTACAACAAAGCGCGTTTGAAAGCAGAGCAGGACGATAAATTGTGGGCGGCTGGATCGCGGGGAGAATTAACGGTGCAGATGAAGACGCTCGCCCAACAAAAGCTGGCGAAAATGAGCGATGCGTATTGGGGCGCGGCGCAGTGCCGGTAAAACAAATATTGATGTTTCTTGCTGTCATATTCATAAAATCGCCTGAGTTTATTTAAAACCAAAAACAAAAGTATTAAGGATTTGAAACTGACCAATAAACGACTATTTTTCAAATCAAGAGAAGGTAAACAACAACCCGGTATGCCGCCAAAACTGGTACCAAAATGGTCTGAAATTATCATGTAAATGAGTGACATTAAATGCATCAGAACACCAAAGTGTGACGGTGACGATATTGCAATTATCACTTGTTCAATCAATAAAACCGACTCGCCACATATCGCAACTTCTATTGCGCTCAGAAAAACAATCGATGAAGCCTGCACAACTGCATATGATTTGACTGCGCTGAATCAAAAGGTCACCAGTGTCTTGAACCAAAACGACCCTAAAGCACCAGATGAAAAGATAACTCATTGGACCTTTGTAGATAGAACCGATTGTCAAGATACTGCAATTAAAAATAGGGCATTACCGTTGCATAAAGACAATCAATATACGGGTTTGAAAGTCACGCCGTGTTACAGCGATTACAGTCAAAACAGCGATCTTTTTCTCATTGGCGGGACTGAACCAACGACCGGCTTGCTTGGATATACAGGAGAAGCTGGTAACTCAGGGAGTCCGGTTCTTTTGATGTCTTATACTTCGCAATCAAAACACATTGAGTTTGCCGACGACATCGTCATTGTCGGTGTTTACACCAACGCAGAATGCGTGCCTGTAGAGGGAAATACTAAGGAAGAGGCAAAGACCATTGAGCAGGATGTCGACAAAAAGGCAGCAGGTTTTTTAAACAACGCTTTCACACCGATTATTCAATTCAAGGACGACGATATCAAGACGACTTGATTGTAAATTGGGCACTTCTGCCAGCTTGTCGATAGGCTGTTGCGCCCCATACGCTCGAATTCCATGCCCATGGTGTTGTCATGCAGGCGTCTGTACTGGGCATACCGTAATCACCCAGCAGGCTGGGACATTGGGCATTTTGATAGTTGGCCCGGCTCAAACCCGAATATTCGCTGGATGAATTATAAACATCGCTTTGGCCAAAACAGCTGTTGTAACTGGTCAGTGAACACTCACTGGTGGTCCCTGCGTAAGTCGAAGTTTGATTGGTTACAGCGTCTTGCAATAACGAGATACAGTTTAAGCTGTTTGAGCTGGCCGGACACCAGTCAGACCAATCGGGCAGTTCTTGATAAGGGCCAAAAGACTTTTGTTAAACTTGGATATTTCCATGAACCTGTCCCTTAATATTTTATTGAGGTACAAAGTGTAGAAGACATTTCAAATTTCAGTCAAAAATTGAACAAAATAAACCAGTGATTAAGTCATGTAGATTAAGGTTGGCGCATCCACTGCTAAGGCCGCTGTCAACAGCACGATATTGGCAAATGCGCAGGTAGAATAATGCCGAGCGTCACGCCATTGGGTGTGCGCCAAAAACCACAGGGTCAACAATATCATGCCCACTAAACCCAATAACACCACAAGCACCAGAAAAAACTCGACCGGAATGAGCAACGAACGGGTATAGTCTGGTTGATCGAACAACATCCGGTGAGTGATTGCCGACAGCATTAACCCCAAAGCGGGCAGGCAAGGCAGTAAAAACTGGGTTAGATAGGTAAAAGGCTTTGTTAAAGAAGCAATGAGCTTGGGCATCGGTTATTTGTCAGTAGTGGCACAGTTAAACCCATAATATCGGCTAATGACGGCAAAAACTGTGAGCCAGTTCATGAAACTGAGATTAAACTGTCAATAAATTAAACCATTCCATACAACATTCGGCCCGACACCATCAGCAATAACAGCCCAAATACCTGCTTGAGGTTGGCCGCAGAGATTTTATGCGCCACAGCCACACCCACTGGTGCTAACACAAAAGTCATTACCGCAATGAGTGCAACCGCGGGCAAGTAGACAAAACCCAAACTGTACTGCGGTAATTCGGGCATTCCCCAACCGGCAGTAATAAAACCCGCTGCGCCAAATACCGAGATAGGTAAACCCAATGTGCTGCTGGTCGCAGTGGCGTTTTTCATCGGCACATTAAACCAGGTCAGTGTGGGTACTATGATGTTGCCGCCGCCGATGCCTGCCAAAGCCGAGGCCAACCCTGCAATAAAGCTGGTAATGCCAGCGCCGACTTTGCCGGGTAGCTGACGATGCGGGGCAGGGGCCCAACGAACCAGCATCACAATGGCGGCGAGCAATAAAAAGCAGCCGATAAAACCCTTTAACATTAATGAGGGCAGGAAGTTGGCGATAGTACCACTGCAAAAACTGCCCAGCAGAATAAACGGGGTCCACGTTTTGACCAGAGGCCATAAAATCGCGTCTCTTCTTATCTGCGCCCTAATCGCCGCAATTGAAGTGAAGATGATCGCACTCAATGAGGTGGCGATCGCCATTTTGATTGATAAGGCTTCATTCCAGCCAAATTGTGTGAACAGCGCAAGTAGCACTGGTACCATGATAACCCCGCCGCCAATACCCAACAGGCCACCGAGAAAACCGGCCACAGCGCCCAAGATCAAACATGAAATGATAAATAGCGGATCCATAAAAAACCTAGAGTAAACGTCTATTAGCGGATGTTATCAGTTATTTGGCGATTGTTGTTAAAACTTATTCATTGTAAAAGAGACCTTAAACACTTCATCCATATGTGCCTTGTTGCTTAAGGGTTTAAAGTATTCGAACTTGACGGTAAAGGCATCGTTAATCGCAATTTCTCCTGCAATAGACAGTACGCTGAACCATTTATTGAATTTCTTTTTTTCCGTTACAGAATCAAATAACTTGTTAGGTTGGTCATGGTTATGATAATTAGTGCGTAGGTTGGCGGTTAAACTGATATGTCCGGCTTCATCGGTCACATCACTTTGAAAAAATGGCAGCATAATAGACGAGCCAAACCCCGCGCTAAAACCCATCACGCCTTTGGTTTTGTCAGTTGCACCGTCACTTTCTCTTAGCTCAACATAGCGAAAGGTCACATCGCCGCCGGCAATACAATGGCCATCTTTGATTTGAAAATTGCAAAATCCACCTTTTGAATTACCGCCCCAACGATAAAGCCAAGGCACCTGTACAGCAAGGCCCTGCGTGGGGTCTAACATTGATTTGGTGTTGCTGTTTTTTTTGTCACCGGTTTTAGGCACCTCTGCAAGGTAAACCTGAAACGGCAGTGTCATTTCTTCACCCAAATACACACTGTAATTAAGCGCATTGATTTTGTAATCGGTGCCCTTGTCGAACGGATTCATTTGCATATCACCAAAACCACTGTCCTCTTGTGAAAAGACTAGTTTGCAGAACTCAGTGACAGGACAGCCTTTTTCGGCTGCTGTTTTATCGTTGACGGCGGCCTGTAAAGCCACGGTTTTATGCCCTAGTAATGCCGCCAATCGAGATTTGGCATTTTGCACATCTAACGGTGGTGTTTTGTCACTGCCCAATTGCTTTAAAACGTGATGCGCCAAGGCCATCGAATCTTGTTTACTTTTTTTTGTCGTAGCGTTTGCATCGGGCAAGTGAGCAGTGTACAACTGGTCAGCAGCTTGATTAATTTGACTGATATGTTGTTTTAGGCCAGTTATTTTGCTGTTTAACTTGCCTCGATGAGACTTTATTTTACTGCTGTCGGGATGATTTGCGGATTTATACGGGGTGGTATAAAGGCTGCCGGCGGATACCACACAAGGTATTAATAATAACAGGACTGCCACTGACTTTTTCATAACGTACCCTTCTAAACTGTTTGATCTGATTTGGACCAGTTTAATCAAGACAGGCTTTGATACACGGTTAAAAAAACCAAACTTGTGATTCAAAAACGTCATTTTGGCTGTAAACCTAGCAACATACCATGGGTATGAAATCTGTAGTCCCCCTATAATTTTTTCACTTGAAATATTTTCGTATTAACATCAGGGAACAACATGGCAGAAAAACAACCCAGTCTTTTAATCAACGCACTTAAGCTCATTGTGCTGCTTGGGCTTATGGTGCCCGGTGTCTTTTGGCTAGACGAAAAAGTGGGTCCGGGCTATTCGACACAAATCCAGAATAAACTCATCGCGGCGCTGGGCAGCAAAGCTGAAACAGAACCAGCAACAAAACCAAAAACAGAATCGGCGGCAGGAGAAAAAGACCAAAAACCCGCTGAATCTGACAAACCAGCACCTGAAGCTGCAAAAAAAGACGAAAAAGCCGCGACTAAACCGAAAGAAACACAGGCCAAAACAGATAAAACAGTGACTAAGGTTCAAGGCATTGATGTTTCCCACTATCAAGGCGTGATTGACTGGAGAGTGCTTGGCAAGTCAAATTTGGGTTTTGTGTTTGTCAAAGCGACCGGTGGCAAT
>JABSOG010000351.1 GCA_013216025.1 Algicola sp.
TTAAGTGAACACCACCACGGTCGTTTTCGTTCGATGGAACGCTGGCGAAAGGATATCGCTCAGGGTACCAGTCTTTTGACCGACCATCTTGCGTTGGGTTGCTCATGTATCGCCGCGCATCGCCCGCTGTGCCTGGGGTATAAACTTCTTTACCTAGCAACCAGCTTGGTTGACTTGAACCTCTGCGGTAGGCGTCTGAAGATACACCCATAATGTCGGCCCATGCTTCGTTTAGAGCGCCCGAAGCGTTTTGATAAATCAATCCGGCGGTATGTTGAATCACACCGTGAGTGAGTTCGTGGCCGATAACGTCAAAGCTGCCGGTCAAATCGGTGAAGGTGATACCATCGCCATCGCCGTACATCATTTGTGTGCCGGTCCAGTAAGCGTTATTGAGCTTGTTGCTCAAGTGAACGCTTGATTTCATGGTCATGTCGGCATTGTCGATGCCGTTACGACCGAATTTGGATTTATAGTAGTCATAGACTTTTGAAGCGCCGTCATGGGCAGCTTGTGCCGATGCATCACCACAAGATTGGCTGTTTGTGCATAATAAGGTGCCTGGTGCTGCACTTTGTTCTTGATTGTTCAAGGTATACGTTTGAGTGTTTTTGGCTGAGTGAACCTGTGCGTGTCGGGCCAACAATTCTTGACTGTAGACATCATAAAACACGATATCGCGACCGAAATCTTCGCCTTTATCCCAAGTTACTTCCATTTTCCACGCCAGCTTGGTTTCGCCAGTCAATGGTAGGTAAATGTAGGCCAGTTCAGGACGTTCAGTAACTTCACCTATTTCTTTGGCAAGTGCCGCTATATGTTCGCCACCTTGGGCTTTTGATTGCAACAAGCTCAGTACTGGACGAGATTCGTTGCTGACTGCCAGTGCGCCGCTCACGGCATAAATAGTGGCTGATGTGTGATCGCCTGTTAATGTTTGGTTTGCTGATTTTTGTTCGATGTCGGCATGAACAATCATGCTCGCACCATAAACTTCAATGCCATTAATGCTTTGGATTAAACGGGTGTGTCGTTTACCCAGGGTGTCAACCCATTGTTCTTTAATGCTGAAATCTTCATTACCGTTGGCTTGATAAGCGCCTTGAGTAGATAAAAGTTGTTTTAATGCAGCCACAGTTGAGTGTGCATCTGCATTGCCTAAATCGCCTACAACAAAAGACGGTGTTCCGGCGTTGGTAAGGTTCTGGACTGTAAAGTCGTTACCTGCCAACGCCGTTGTCGACGCTGATGCCAAAATGACCGCAAAGGTCGCTGTAATTTTATTTAATGTTCTCATGGTGTTTAATTCCTATCGTCTCATTCAATTTGTATTGTGACGAGTGTCTTGCGCACCCTATCTTGTTTTATATATTTGAGTGTCTTACGCACCCTTGTTTGTTTTACCTGAGTGTCTTATCGCACTCTTGTTTTTTGTGATGTTTATTATTGTTGTTATCACTGCTTGAGAACGTTCAACCCAAGCGATGAAATAACCATAGCAATATAAAATTTAAGTTACAAGTTTGTAACATTGAAGTTTTAGGTTAACTTTTATAGAACAAAATTAGCAATTTAGACTTATTTTTAATCACATTAGACGCTTTGGCACTGTTTTCGCTTGGTTAGGATTAATCTATTAATTAACAATGGGTTAACCAAAATGGTAACAGGCTTTTTGGCTTAGTTTATAGTGAGGTTAAAAATTAAACATTGAATATTTGTTAACCTGATTTTTATTGTACGCAATGATTTGTTTTTATTGTGCAGGAGGTAAAAATGTTTAATTTCAATGATTTACAGCTTGGTTAAGCGGTCGGTAATTAACGGGTGTTTTTTGTTATAACATTTGGTTATAAGTGGCAGAAAACTGCATGGTTACCGAATTATATGAATTAATATGCTTTTTGGGACTTTTAAACACTATTTCTATGCAAAAAAGTTGAATGTTACTGGTTCTGTTTACTTTCAACCTATTAGGTTGACAAGACCTAATAATGGTCTTACCATGCGCGTCTTATTTTACCTAAATCAGACTAATGGAAGACTTAATGAAGCGCTCAGCCTTGGCTATTACCATGGCACTGTGTTCAACAGTGGCCTTTGCCCAACAAACTATCGATAACGCGTAGAGAGAGGCTTCGTTAGCAGCTGGTGTAACGGAGGCTCCGCAAGGGGGTCAAAGCAAAACAAGTGCAGGGACAGGCAAGCTGTCCACAGAACTGGTTTTGCACTGACCCCAGCCGGTGATGCCCGTAGACGTCACAAGCTAGGGGTTGAGTACCCAGGCTATCACCTGCCGGGGAAAGACCAGATTGCAAAAATGGGAATCGCTTGGAACGCTAGCGTTCCCAGTTTTGTCAACTGCTCTGTCCCCTGTTGCTTAGCCTCCGTTACTCCAGCCCCTAACGGAGCCTCACCATAGTTATCCCAAGGGCGTTAGTGACCTACCTGTTTGCCACTAGTCCCAGGATATGTACGAATTTAGTGATAAGCGACAAGGTAACTATATGATGCACGCGGATGTTGACGGGCAGTTGAGCGTTGTTCAAACCATTAACGGCAATACCAAATGGGGCAGCAAGAAATCAGAAAAGTGGATCGTAAAAGATTTTGATGGTGATGGCCGAGACGACATTTTTGCCCAATCTAAGAAAATAAGCCAACAACACACCATCACCTACGCCAACAAAAAAGGCTATCTGAAAAATAAAAATAGCCATAAAATCACGGCCAAGATCACCGGTGTCGATTGGCATGGCGACGACTACAGCATTGGCGCAGGCAATATCGATGATGACAAGGCCGTAGATTTGGTGCGGTTCAACAATGCCAGTGGTGGTATTGATGAAAATGGTATCATTGTACAGGGCAAAGCCGCTGCAACATCTAACCACAGTTTTGCACCGGGTAAAAACAAAGCCAGCACCACCCAGTCATTGGTAGGTGCGCCTGCCACCCCAACCAATTATCCTGGCAACGGCGGCAACAGTTATAAGCCATACAACATCACCTATTCAATCCCTTTTGATAGCGTATCAGGCGCAACCTATTACGAATTGTACGAGAGTTCAACCGATTCTAATTACGCCCTCAAGTACAGTGGCAGTGGCACATCAGCCAGTTTTGTTCACTACAACTTTGGGTATCAATATTATAAATACAAAGCTTGTAATAGCGCAGGTTGCAGTGGGTTGAGCCCTTGGCGGCGGATTTATGTTTATACCTCAGCAACAGCCAAAACTCCTGAGGTATCCCCGCTAAACGTCGCCACCAATGTTAACTACACCGTGTCGTGGAGACCCGCAGGTGGCGCCGTTGATGGTGCCGTTTACACCCTTTACGAAAGCCAAAATGGCGCATTTGAGACGACCGTTTACAGCGTCACGCGACAAACTTGGCAAGAAACCCTTTACTCGTTTACTACATCAAGGTCGGTTGGTGGTTCTTATCGATACCGAGTGACCGTTTGTAACCCACAAGTGTCGTGTACCGGCTCATCCTCGGTTTATCAAACCGTGATAGCCCTCAATAGTGCGCCCATAGCTAACGCCGACAGCATTATGCTAAATCAAGGCAGCACGGTTTATATTAACGTTGTTGGTAACGACTGGGATGCCGAGGGCCAAACACTCACGCCGGTATTGTACAATTTACCGGCGCATGGCAGCACCGCCATCGTTAACAATCATGTGCGTTATACGCCCTACGGAAATTATTACGGCACTGACAGTTTCACCTACTGGGCACAAGATACACAAGGGGCGTATTCTGGCTTAACTCAAGTTTCGCTGACCATCAACGCTGTCATTCTAACGCCTGCCAAACCAACCATCACCCTAGTTAATGCAGCAACAGGCAGATTGACGCTAAGCTGGGCAGCACAAGCCAATGCCAGTAAATACACCCTACAAGAAGCCTTTTGTGGCACCAGCTGTAACAGTTTGACCTGGCAAACGCTGGCATCGAATACATCGGCACTTACCCTCAATCGCACGGTCAACAGCGGTGGCATTTGGGCTTATCGTATTTTGGCTTGTACGAGCAATTATATTTGCAGTGGCTATAGCGACATGGCAACCAGTCAAATTAATCGTATTCCCGTTGTGTTCATCCACTCAGACCTACTGGGTACGCCAGTGGCACACACCAATGAAGCTGGAGACCTGCTCTAATGATTAAAATACTCAAGAACCAACAAAAACGCGCTAGCTTTATTACCGCAATGATACTGGCACTGCTGTCTATCATCCCAGCTTATGCCGACGACGTTATGGTGGTGCCACAAAGCCATGTGAGTGATTTTCCGAACGAATACATTGGCGTGCAAACCCGCAAAGTGGGCTTTGAATATGACGATGTTGTTATACCCGGTAACGCGGGTATGGACATTATTGTCACTCGGCGACAGTCAGGTATAGCCGTCAAGTTTGACAATTTGTTGATGAAAACGGCCAATACATTTGCCAGCGATAGACCACTTGTAAGCACCACCTGTTTGGGCGATTTTAAAACCTTATCAATTATGCATAAAGGCACTCGGCTGGCGCCTGCAGGTTACAAATATGTCTACGACCTACCGGCGGGTGTTATTGCTGTTTTTACCAACAACATCTATCTTGCCTGCGATAAAACCAATAACAGTATTGCAGTTTTGCATTTTGCCAATGGTCGCAAGCATACGTTTACCCAAAGTACTTCAGTGACCACCGAGTTTGCAGTCGATGCCAGTTATGTGACTGACACAACGACTGATCGCTTTGGCAATTCAATTACTTATGGCTATGAAGCAGACGTGCAGCCCTATTTACCAAAACGGTTAAAAACCATTACCCGCAATGACGGCGAAGTGGTCACTTTTGTTTATGGGGCAACAGATATTACTTATCCGACATGGACACCCCAATACCTGAAAGAAATCACCTATTTAGGCAAAAAAGTACAATACGATTTCACGGGTGGCAAACTCAATTACTTTACCGATTCGCAAGATCGTAAAACCCATTACGAATACAGTGGATATACCGGGATTGGTGAGCAAATCACGAAGATAACCTTACCTGATGGACTGACGGCGAGTTATTCACATAGTGCACTGATAGACAATGGTTCTTTGCGGCTACCGACTAAAGAAGCTGGTTTTGCAACCTCCTTCAGCTTGGCTGATATGGGTTACAGCGGTGGACAATTGCTATCCAAAACCATTAGCGGGCCAGGTATCAGCCCAAGAACCCACAGCTATATGGGCATGGCTGATAGCTCGGTGCTGGTCACTCAGTTTAATTACAAAAACGATTTGGAGTTGATGACCCACTACAGCTTCGCAACAGGTGGCAGGATAAGCCAGATGCGACGATTTGAAGGCGCGTTGGCAAACGAACATGATCGGACTAAATTTGACACGCATACGTTGGTTTACCAGCAAGATATTGCGTGGCAAGCGCTAGACAGCTACACCATAGGCTGTTTGGCGGCAACCAGCATAACCGAGGCACTAACATTCGATTGTACCCGAAGGGTGATGGACACAAAAACCACCACCATTGCTTACAGTGGCGGCAACGATACTTTTGTCAATCAGGTTATGACCCGCAATGCTTATGGCCTACCCACAAAACAGTCCGAGACGTTATCATATATTTATAAAAAAAGAATGACCACCCAGACGTATGATCATGACGTTGATAATTGGATACTAAACCAACCGAGAATAACCAAGGTCGGCTATAATGAGACCAACCTTGCTCCTGTAAAAGAACAAACCTACTACCCTAAAACCCACCCAAGTTACCCATTCTATCCAGAACAAACGCGCTCTTTTGGTCAATGGCAACAACAAATCAGCGAATATCATGCCGATGGCAACATCAAAAAAGTCGAGTTTAACCAAAAACTGACCTTTGGTAATACATCCGCCAACCGCTATGAAAGTTACAGCAACTACAAACGCGGACAAGCACAAACCATCACCGTGCCAGCCCGTTACGGTACAGGCGTCATAAGTAAAACCTCGATAATCACAGATACCGTGTTTGGTTCAACACTCAACACCACAGATTTCAACGGTAATAAAGTCAATTTCGGTTATGATAAAATAAACCGACCACTGTATATCGACCATGTCGACACCAGCGTAGCCGACACCTTGTATTCGTATACGGCAGGTACTTCGGCCCTTGGCGCAGTGGTCACAACGCAGCGCTGTCAATTAAATAGTGATAAAACCGCTTGTTCAGACACCTCATTACTGTCTGTTACGCCGGCATTGACGACCACAACGACCTTTGATGGCTTTTTCAATCCAATATTGGTTGTCAGCAGCACAACTGACCAAACGCTCTATAAAAACATGGCTTACAACGTGTTTAACAAGCCACTTTTTGCGTCATACCCAGCAACGACCAGTACACATAAGCAAGGGCTGACATTTACCTACGATGCCCTTCAACGCTTAACATCGGTGGCACAAAGTGGCGGTGGTACAGTATTGACTGGATATCTTGCGGGCAATAAAACCAAGGTCACGGATGCCGAAAACAACGTCACTACAACCACTTATCTGGACTATGCCCTACCGACTTACCAGCAGCCCATCCTTATCATTTCACCTGAAAACCTCACCACAACCCTAGAGGTGAACGCATTTGGCGAAGTAGAGAGCATCACCCAATCAGGCAAAAACGGCACCGCAGCCATCAGCCAAACACAAACGAATTTGTATGATTCAACAACCCATCAGCTGTGCATGGTCAAAAGAACTGATGTGGGTAATACCTTCTTCAATTACAACGAATTGGGCCAAGTCACTTGGCAAGCCCAAGGCGTAAGTAGTAGTAGCTGCTTCGGCGCAGCATATAATGCAAATGACTTGCAAAAAGTATCGTTTGGATATGACAACTTGGGTAGCCAGCACACCGTTAATTACGATGATGGCACGCCCCAGCGTACGCTTACCCGAGATAGCAATGGCAACGTAAAATCGATTCAAGGCGGTGGTTATTCACAAAGTTACAACTATACCAGCACCAACCAGCTTGATGATGAAACACTAAACGTACTGACCGACAACAAAAGCTTCACCTTAGATTATGGCTACAGTAGCTTGGGTAATCTGTCGACGTTAAAGTATCCCGGTGATACAACTCAGGTCAATTTTGCACCCAATGGCTTTGGGCAAGCGACTCAGGCGATACGCGTTTATGCTCAAAATGACACAGTTGAATTTGTAAAAGCTGGGGCTGCGTATTACCCCACAGGTGTGATGAAGAATTTCACCTATGGCAACGGCGTGGTGCACACAGCATCTGTGAACACTCGCGGAATGCCAGAACAATTACATGAACGCATCAGCAATACCGATGTTGTTAATTTAACCTACAGCTACGATTTCAACAGTAACATAACGTCGATTGCCAACCCTCGCGACAATGGCATTTTTGGTTTGCGAGCGTTGACTTACGATGGCTTAGACAGATTAACCAGCACGGCTGGCGGTGATGGCATTGGCAACAGTACCCTCAGTTATGACAGTCTGGGTAATATCCGCACTTACAAAAACACCAGCCTCTTTAACAGCCATGATTTAGCCTATGGTTACGACAGTAATTTTCGCCTGCAAAGCCTGACAGGTGCCGGTAGTACTGGCTATGATTTTGCCCAAGCATCAACACCAAGCTCGGACACACACGACAGTTACAACGCCAGAGGCAGCGTTATTCACAATGGCAAGTGAGACTTTAACTACAACCTTGCCAATCAAATGACCTCATCTGGTACCAATACCTACTTGTACGATGGTTTTAACCGCCGCATCAAAACACAAGACAGCAAAGGCCACAGTTACAGCATGTACAGCCAAAGTGGCACTTTGCTGTATCGCGAAACACCAGCAGGTGGCATCAACTACATCTATTTGGGCAAAAAACTGGTGGCCAAAGAAGGCAGAGGCGTTGTAGCAAAAAGTGACAGTATCAAGAATTACAAGCCCTTTGGACAGAGCATAGAAACCGCTGAGGATGATGTTGGTTACACCGGGCACAAGTTTGATACCGATTTGGGCTTGAGTGATTTGCAGCAGAGGTAGTATGATCCG
>JABSOG010000352.1 GCA_013216025.1 Algicola sp.
CATAGGAACGGTGACGTGCAGGGACCCACTAAATCCGTGAATGCATGGATGCATAGGAACGGTGACGTGCCCGGATGCACTAAATTATTTACAGGGTCGTGACAGCTCAACGAACCTTAAAAGCATAAGGATGCAAGTCATCATCTTTATGACTGGTTAACCGCGCAATGTGTTTACCTTTAACATCTACCGCGTAAATATCAATGTTGTCTTGGTCGGCATAGTTTGACACAAAGGTGATGTACTCGCCGTTAATAGACCAATTGGTGTCGTACTGCCAATGGCGGATTTTTTCACCTACTGGCTTCAGCCCTCTTTTGCGGCTATTGGTTAAGTTACGGGCTTCGCTGCCGTCCAACCGCATCACCCAAACATCAACATAATCGTCATCATCAGCCCGCAAGTGCGCCAGCCATTGGCCATCTGGTGACCATGAAGGGGCAAACATCAGTTCTGAACCGCTTTTTACCCGGTGCAAGTTGCTGCCATCGGGGTTCATCATCATGATCCACAGCGCTTTGCCGTCGTTGTTTTTAAAGCTGTCATAAACCACGGTTTGGCCATCGGGTGAAAATGCGGCTTTGCGATCACCATCTTTGCCGGTATTGGTCAGGTTTTTATTGCCACTGCCGTCAATATTAATGCGATAAATGTCTGCTTGCCCCTCATAATAAGCGCGACCACTGGGCACGACACGACGATACACCAGGCTTTTGCCATCAGGTGAAAAATGCGGATCGTACGCATATTGCGGGTCCATGGTGACCCGGCGCACGTTCGAACCGTCGATATTCGATATCGCGATTTTCCAGCCGCCATAGCGATAGGTCGTAAACGCCATGGTTTTGCCATCGTGCGAGACAGCAGCTTCGTAATCGCCACGCCTGCGTACGCTGGGTTTAATCAACACTTTTACGTCTTTGCCGGTTGGAGTCATGCTATACAAACCCAGCCCGGCCTCTGAACGGTCGTGGGCATACAAAATACGGCTACCGTCATCACGGATGAATTTTTGGGGCTCTACAAAATGTGAACCCGCGATACTATTGGTGCTGAACAACAAGCCAAAGGCAGTAAATACCAAGCGTTTGAACATAAGGTTTCTCCGGTAATAATCAACTACGACTGTTATACCAACAGCAACGCTCTGACGTCTATATCAATGTGGCAAGGTGCATCATTTGGGATAAAATGATGTAATAGCGACTCACACAAACCATTGATGATCACCTATATTCAATTGAAAACAAGGTTAAATAACACTGGCGAAAGCATCGCAACCAGACCATAATTGTGCATATCCCGTTTCAGCTCTTTTAAGGTAAATGCTTTGGCTATCACCGCTTCAAAGACCAATCTTCAAAATGTAGAAGACTTTCTTAGTCATTGTCATCTTCGCAAATTCAAGGCCAAAACCACCATTATTTATACTGGTGATAAAGGCGAATCGCTGTATTACATTGTCGCTGGTTCAGCGGCGGTTGTGGTTGAAGATGAAGACGGTCACGAGATGATCGTTGCCTACCTCAACAGCGGCGACTTTTTTGGTGAGATGGCCTTATTTGAAGATCAAGACGAGCGAAGTGCTTGGGTAAGAGCCAAAAATGACTGTGAAGTGGCCGAGATTGGTTACAGTCGATTCATCAGTTTGGTTCAAGAACGGCCTGATTTGATGTTTGCCATTGCCTCACAAATGGCCCGGCGGTTACGTGACACCACTCAAAAGGTTCGCGATCTGGCCTTTTTAGATGTGACCGGTCGCATCGCACGCGCCCTGTTGACCCTCAGCAAAGAACCCGATGCCATGACCCACCCTGACGGCATTCAAATCAAAGTCACCCGTCAAGAGCTTGCCCGCCTAGTCGGCTGCACCCGCGAAGTGGAAGGCAAGGTCTTAAAGAACCTCGAAGAACACGGACTGTTAACCGCCAAAGGCAAAACCATGGTCATTTATGAACGAGGCACAGCCCTCATCTAGGAGGATGGGTTAGGTGAGGAACGAGCCGTAACCCATCGGGCGATACCACAACACATCGCCAAACCGTGAATGAAACACCATTCTCACCACCACAACATCTCGATTAACGACAAATAACCGATGGGTCGCCGACATGGATGTTGGCGAGGTGGTTGCGCCGGGAGCATGCAACCTTTACGCGCAAGCGCTAACTACGGCTCGTACCTCGCCCCATCCTCCGGGTGAGATATGATCACATTTGGTGGTATCCATTTTCATAATCCCTTCTATACCAAAAAAATAAGTTAACTTTGTGACCTTGCTCACAAAACAACCACCCTGTGTTTTTTGTTTCGTGAGAGGGTTCACAGTTTGTACAGCCAAAACCCTTTATCATCACTTCAAGATTAAAACACTGGGGTGCCTCATGAAATCAACCAAACCCGAAGCCAAGCGTAAAATAGACAATCCGCTAGCCAAGCAATTTGTGGTGCAGTGGAAAATCCTGCTCAGTTTTATGGTGATAGTGGTGTTGATTGCCATTTCACTCAGTGCTACCGCCCGCGCTGGTAGGAACGGCGTCCCCGCCGCGATAAATGGCGAAGCCATTTCAAAATGTTCATTACCAGATCGAACAAATCGCGGCAAGACGCAGCCTTGTCAAAATAATCCAATCACCCACCTTTATCCTGACAAAAAAGGAATATGTCAGTGAAGCCTAGGGATAGCGCGACTTCCTGACCATAGGGATTGAGTCAGAGTAAGCAATGGACGGCCCGTTGGCTGGCATTTGGGGGAATGCCAGCCAACACCCTCTTTATAAACCAATGAGATTACATCCAAAACTCCAGCCGCAAGCCAAACAACCAATAATTAGTCTCATCCCAATCACCCAGCGTCATACCGCTCGCCCATTGCACCATCGGCGTCACAAACACCTTATCTGACAACTCTTTGCGGTAGTACACCTCAAGGTGGTGAACATCATCTGCCTGATTAAAACGGGTCAGAGTATAACCACCAGCCAAGGTACCACCTGCGATATCACGCTGGTAAGCAATGCTGTAAAACTGTTCTGCTTGCTCTTTTTGAGCACTGGCCCAACCATATCTCAAATTAAAGTTGCCAACATCTGAAAAATAGTCGACCCCACTGTAAAGTCCCCAATTGGCGGAAGCATTACTGCCGCTGTTATGCCAATAACCCACATTGGCTTCATAAACCTTGGTTTTAAACAGCAACTCACCAGCGCCAAAAACGCCCTTGTCTTTTGCGGTAACATCAAACAGCTCTGTATACGATTGAATCTTATCTATTTCGTCTGGGTCTGTACTGTCTTGCACACCATGACTGCTACTGGCAACCAACCGATAACCAAAGTTTTCATGCCCATTCCAACTCAAATCTTGCACCATCGCACTCAGCGCATAATCAGGAAAGCTGATGGTCATGTTGTTGACCAACTCCAGCGACAAAAACTGGCTGACCTCTTCATTGGCTATGGCACTGGTATCCACCAGCGTAGTCACCTCCGACAAACCCACTTTCCAGCCGTGATTGCCTTCGCTGTCGGTATTGCCATAAAGGTAAAACTCAGATAGCTGGGCACGGCCCTTGCCCTGCTTATCGACGGCCGTGCCCGCATCGGCATTGGTATTTTCAAACCGGTTTGTAACCGATTTGGCATCTGTGCTTCTGGCGTACTCAAGCCAACCATAGGCCCCCCAGCCGTCAAACTGAACGGTCAAATCCAAGTCAATTGAATACAAATATTCAGTATTATCTAAGGGTTGGTTATCTACCTGATAGGTGGTGGTTAATACCCCACCCACAGCGTGCTCACCAGATTTCAGTGGAACATATTCGTCAGATGCCCAAACACTATTACTTAGTAACAAACTGCTCAGCAACAAGCTAGTGACCGTCAAAAGGGCCGTTTTATTAATAAAATTCACAATTATTTCCTCATTGTTCCATTACACCGAAAAGGCAGCCAAACACAATCGTGGCTCACCCGCTCTTGCCATCTGGCACAATCGGGCAATACTGGTGCTGCCTGTGAGCGCCGAATCAAGCACATAACTACAACGGTTGCTGTTATCCATCACTTTGAAACTTTCGATCTGCTTAGAAGAAAAAGCCCCATAAAAGGCGAATAGCGCGGTCATTTGTAAGGTCGGATTCGCCGCCTTAAGTGCTTCGATACGTTTGATATCGGATTCGAACTTAGACAAGTCTTTATTTTTGACAAACAGCTCAGCGTTGGCACAGCGAATTTCTAAATAGTTGGTTTGACTCGCATCGGTTATCGAGCCATCGGCCAAAGTCCCATCAACCATAGTAAAGTCACACCGAGAGCCATTGCGCTTTTCAGTGACGGCTTCAACGCCTTTAGTGGGGTGGTAACTTAAAAACAACGGCTTGCAATCAATTTGAGGGTCATCGCCTTGGGTCACCCCCGGATAATGAACATCGGTTTGAGTCACCAGTGGACTGTCTGATTGGTTACACATGTGCACCAACTCAGCGGTAAACCACTGTTTCCAGCAGTTTTTAAGGTTGATTTCAGACATAATGGCATTGGCACGGCCAAAATCGTATTGGTTTTGAACAAAAGTTAAAAAGGTATGAGCGTTCATGAATTTGTGTCGTCGCTATGGGGTGAAGGAAAATGCCAGCCTAACAAACCCGTTTGGCGACGACTCGGGGAAAACGACGACAATTACAACAGCGCGTCAATCATCGCTTTAAAGGGGCTGACAAACAAATACAGACTAATTAAAATCAGCCACACCAGCACAATAATATCAAAAGTTCGCATGTTAATTTCCTTAGGCATTGGTTATACCAACGAGGTTAAAGTTGAAAAGCCACATCATCACCGCACTGCTGTGCCGTCGAATAGAAAGCCAGCTTTCGTTGTTTGAGTTGCAAATAGAGCCAGTTTGCGTGATATTCGCAAGCTTTGTTGAGTTTAAAAAAGTCGCTTTGACGGAATGATTCGATGATTTGAATATCACGGCCCAGTCCCGCCCCACTCGATATCATCGCCTGTTCGAGCAAATCGTCGGGACGACAACGAAAGCCTTCCCACCAGTTTCCAGACACCGACTTTTGGCTCAAACCATAATGCCCCAACAATCCCGGCAATTGGTTTAACCACATAAACTCTCGCTCCAGGGTGTCACCTTTAAAAGAAAACAGCCGATAAAGCGTATTGTCTAACAAGGCCGGACTGGTTGCGTGCTTTTGCCAACTTAAGTGAAGCTTGTCACGCAGGGTTTTGCCGCGCATAAAGCTTTCGATGGTGTAAAGCGTCCAATAAAACGCTTCTACCCGTTTGCGAGCCTTTAAGTTAGCCATCTGTGGCTCACTGTTCGCTGCTTGCGTTGGTTTGAGTGCGTAACCCCAGGTATTTTGATAAACAAACAATCGACAACCCAACAACGCCATCTCAATCCCTGAGGTTTTGTTGTCGTAGTGGGTTTTGTTGAGTAAGTCGTTCATCATCTGCCGGGCAAACGGACTGTTTGCCTGACACTTCAGCCGGGGATCCAATCCGGTGATCTGTTCATGCGTGCCGGGGTCAGGGTTAGCGCCAGACTCTGACCAATCATCCCGTCTTTGCGCTGCGCCTTGAAAAACGTCCTGCACCACAGGTTGACGGACCAAACGCTCTAGCTTGGCCGCCAACTTTTGGCCAAACGACGGTTTCATCTTGCCGCCATCTTTCCAATCAATATCAGTCAGCGGGTTATAGGTATGTTGAGCGCTCGGCATGACTGCCTCGACACTAATGCCCGCACCGGCTCGGCGCGTATCAATAATGTCTCGTGATACCACCGCAGGCTCAGCCGCTTCAAAAGCCGGAAAACGCCGAAAAGCCAACTCACTGTGGTAAACACCCAAATCATCTTTCGCCACACTGGACCCGGTGACACATGGGGTAAATTTTTTGCCCTGATAATACCAAGGCAAAACCGCCCCAGAGCCGATGTTCATCTGGGTCATGCCGTGACAATAACCCGCCAGTTTTTGCGCGTTATGCTGCGTCATGCCACCTAGCCGGGCCGCCAGATAGGTGCCGTAATAATGAAAGTGTTTATCCACAAGTCAATCCTACGAACCCTGAGGCAAGGCTTTGGTGGGGCCATTTAAGCGCTTAACGGTGTCGACAAAACGGTCAATTTCCAGTTTCGCCGCTGCCTTGTCAATAGTAGGCTCAGCAATGTAAGGCGTCAGTTCGCTGCGAATATGGCCGCCGGCCAAATTGTCTTTTTTGCGGTGCACCACAATGGCCCCAATGGCCTGACAAAAGGCAAAAGAGTCAGTTTTACAGTAAATTCGATGTTGCTTCGAAATTTTTGCACCCGTGTCATACCGTGGTGATGCGTACGACACCATGTACGGCTGAACACTGGGGTCATCACCGACGATATCGGCGCACGAAAACAAGATGAAATCGGTTGATTTATGCTGTTCCATGATTTCATTACACATCGGCAAGTCACCTTCAACACCGAGGTTGTAATCACAGAAAAACACATCAATACCTTTGATGAGGCTGCCGACCATACTTTTGAAATTGGACATGATCTCCCCAGGAATGGCACCGGTATCGCCGTGCAACGCAAACTCACCAGATTCAACGGTCATCTGGGATTTCCAGTTAGCCAGTAATTCAGGATTGTTGCTGCCATCCATATCTTTGTAGGCCACTTTATAACCATTGTCGAAAGACTCTTCAACTTCAGGTTGGTCGGTTAAAAAAGCAAATTTACGGCCGTCTGCGGCCTCGCATGAACGAAATAATAGTTTTCTCATGATGTTGTTATAACTCCAGTTATAGTGAGGTGTTGAATGTTGACGAATACCAAATCCAATAAATAACGGGTCATTTTTCTAGTTAAAATCAGACCCGTAATTTAATTTCATTGGTATAACTCTATTGCGCCAAGTGTTTATTAACTTGGTTGAATCTATTGCTCAGTCTGACAAATTGACGAACTGACAAAAGGGTGCCGACCAATGAGGCTGCCATTGCTCAGCGGCCAACCTAAAGCGCTCATCGAGCCTTTGATGCAGATCTTCAGGTTGTTGGTATAAAGTCACCGTCAGCTGCGTTGCCGCTTTATCTGACTGCAATTGAAGGTGCTGGCTAAGGTGTGATAAAAAGTGGTGGAGGTTCAACAACACCGGTCTGCGGGTGACACCGTACAACTGAACCTGCTCACCAAAAAACGCCACATAAAGCGGCTGTGCTGTACTTGTTGCAGTAGTGAGCAATCCATCTACACTGAGTTTTACCAGCAAACCACCACTGTCAGTTGGCAATTGTTTAAACCACTGTGGCAGCTGATTAAGCGCAAGTTGACACTGCTTCAAAAACGTTAATTGCTCAATGACACACACAGGATAACTCGCCCCCTCAGCAATCAACCCTAGGGTCATCGCTTGTTCAAAATAGTGCTGAACCGTCAGTTCTTTGAGGCTGATTGACGGCATCGATAAGCAGGGTTTGATACTGTCTGACAGGGCACTCGATTCAATGAGCTGCCGCACCTGTTCAGGTGATGACAAAAATAATAGTAACAGTGGCAGTTCAACATCATAGCGATGTGCCAGCGCATCCAGCTGACAACCAATAAATTCACTGTTGGCGTTGCCGGTTAACGTGTGCGCATCAGTGCCGGCTGTATCAACCGTTTTATTGCCGCCAAAACGAACCAAACGACAACTGCGCTCAGGCAATCCGGGCCACGGGAAAGATCTGACCGTGGCGGGTGGCATAAACAATGCCGCCAAAGGGTGTGCTGGTTGCGACGCTGCATTTTGCCAACCAAACCACAGCCCACTGGTGATGCTGGATTTTTCTGTGTTGGCTGTTCGTTTTGGTGCTGCTGGCTTTAGCAATGACTCAGGCTCAGATTCTGGCTTGGGCTTGGGTTCTAACCCTCGCACTAGTTCAGTTTCTGGTTCTGGTGCTACCGAGGGTTGTGGTTCTAACCCTTGCACTAGTTCAGGTTTTGCCGCTGGTGATACCGTGGGTTGTTGTTCTAAACCTTGCACTAGTTCAGGTTCTGGCTCTGGTG
>JABSOG010000353.1 GCA_013216025.1 Algicola sp.
TAGCTGATGTGGATGAGGTCTTCTTCGTCGAGGGTTAAGAAGTTAAGCCCGCAAAGGCCGACGACCTCATTTTCTTCTTTGGTGACAATTGCCCATTGGCCCCAGCCATATTTAGCGTAGCTGGCCAAGCATTTATCGATATGCCTTTTAACGCCTAGTTCATCGAGTTCGCCAACGGTGGAATAGCGCATGACTTGTGGGTCTGACAGGATGACTGCAAGAGCAGCGTTGTCGTCGTGGGTGAGTTTTCTGATGTTGAATCTGGGGGTAGTGATGTGGGTCAATGTTTGGGTTGCCTCTTTCCATGGGGGGATTATCGTTGGACGGGCATTATAAACTGTTTTTCGGTAGGAGCGAGCTCCAGCTCGCGATTTATTTAATTGCGAGTTGGGCTGCTACAGGATGTCACCAAGGTGGTGTAAAAAATTGCGGCAGGATGTCGCCAAGTTATAAAAAATCGCGGCAGGGACGCTGCGCTGCTGCCGCTCCTACTGTGTCGTTAACGTGTATTGCACGTTAACTTAACGCCAAAACCACTTTCTCAGACTTCAGCTTTTTAGCCGTGGCCACCACGAATGCAGCAGATATTATTAAGGTCACCAGACCGGCAAAACCAATCATTCCCCAGCCTACTGGTATACCCTTGAGCAGGTCTTCAATCAGCAGTGACTGTCCAACGATAGGTGTCCAATCGAACCATTTTGGTCTGTCATCCATCATCATTAACGCCATTGGCATGATTGCAGGCACCATGATGATCATGGTCACTGTCGATTGGGCTTCTTTAAAGCTTTTTGACTGGAATGCAAAAAAGAGTTGCATTGCTGAGGCAAGCACACATATTGGCACCAATAGCACCAACAGGGCAGTGAATATGTATACGTCGAGGCTGAAAGTTGCGCCAATTTTTGCCAAGTCGACAAAACCGATCGCAACTGTGGTTAACGTTAAGGTTAACACCACGCCTAACACTGCGATAGCACTGGCGCTTGAGAGTTTCGCCAACACAATTTTCAGGGTATCTACCGGCTGGCATAACAGCATTTCAAGTACGTTACGTTCACGTTCTCCGGCGCTCGAATCTATTGCCAGGGGCAAACCAGACATAAATGCAGTCATTAGCAAGTACATCCCTAATATCATTGTGATCATTATAGGGCTGCTATTGGGCTGGGCGGTGTCTTGTTCAATCAAGTTGAGCGGCTGTAACAATTTGACGTCAATACCCCGCACCATCAGGCGTTTGTAACCTATGGATAATGAAAAGGCTCTTACGGCTCTTTCTATCCGTCTAATAGGCAGCATCATCGCTTTGTCGGAGTGATCTGCACTAAAAATAATGTCAATAACGTTACCCTCAGACAGGTCTTTGGCAAAGGTATCGGGGATTGTCAGGGTGATATTGCGTTCATCCCACATGTCTTTTTTATCTTCAGGCACGCTGTCAAAAGACACCAAATTGGTCGTTTTAAAGTGTTCAATCAGTTTTGGCGCATATTCACCACCAATGATTTTAACGTAAACCGCAGGTTTTTCGGTCGCTTTGCTGATTAACACCTTGGACATGGCAAAGATCATCACGGGTGCCATTAACGCCATCATCATGGCGACCATCATTGCCCGTTTGTCTCGTAGGGCTTCTTTCATTTCTTTGATAAATAATGCTTTAAATTGGATCATGCGGCGACTCCTTCATCAGAACCAATAATTTTAACAAAGGCTTCTTCTAAGTGCTTTTCGCCTGCCAGTTCGCACAGCTCTGCTGGTGTGCCTTGAGCGGCCAGCTTGCCGTTGGCGACGACAACCACACGGTCGCACAAGGCGGCAACTTCTTGCATTACGTGAGACGAGAACAAAATACAGTGACCGTTTTCTCTGAAGCGGGCCAGATAATTACGCAATACTCGGGTGCTCATCACGTCTAAACCGCGCGTTGGTTCGTCTAGTACAAAGTTTTTGGGTTGGTGAACCAGCGCCTGAGCCAAGGTAACTTTCATCCGTTGGCCTTGCGAAAACCCCGCGGTTCTACGATGGGCCAGTTCAGTCATTTCTAGATCCTTTATCACGGTTTCTATTGCCTGATGTTTGGCTTTGCCCTGTAGGCCGTGAAGACTGGCAAAGTAGTCGATTTGTTCGTATGCGGTCAAACGTTCATACAAACCAAATTTGTCTGGGAAAATGCCAAGACGTTTTCGCGCAGCGAGTGGATTTTCTAATACGTTAATGCCGTCAATGGTCGCGGTGCCTTCATCGGCTTTCAACAGGCCATAAAGGGTGCGCAGACAAGTGGTTTTACCCGCGCCGTTGGGGCCGAGTATGCCGGTGATCTCGCCATCTTTGGCGGTGAATGAAAGGCCGTCGAGTGCTTTTACCTTGGCAAAGCTTTTGTGCAGATTATTGACTTCGATCATAATGCGTTGCCTCCGTTTAAGCTGCTCATAAACGTTTCTTTGGGAAGTTTATCAAAGCAGGATTGGTCTAGTTCTTTGGGTTTTAATGTGGTCAAAAATTCTTGCATGACCGATAACGCACAACGGCTGCCGATGGCGCCATGAGAGGCTTGTTCTACCACAATGTGGTGGCTGTTTGGCAGTGTTTTAGCTGAGTATTCACCATTGCTTGGCGGCGTTACTGGGTCTAAATTACCCGACATAATGAGTGTTGGAATGTCGGCGCTCACTGGATTGTAAAAGTCTTCGCTTGGGGTGTATTTTGGCCATACAGGACAGGCTCTTTTGAATGCCGTGTGGCTGTCGCCGCCACCAAAACTGTTGACTGCGTCTTTGGCAAACATATCATCGTTGATTCTTGGATAATCTTCGTTGCAGGTAATGTTAAACAACAAACCCGGGTAAATGCCACCAGCACCTTCACCGGCGGCAATCATGCCAGCCAATGGCAGGTAATTGCCCATAAATGCTTGGTGGACAATCAAAGGGACCATAGAGCGGCCTTCGATGCCATATAAAGCTGCGCGAATTTGACCAATCACTTTGCCTTTGCTGATGGCAAATTCGGTGTTGGTGCCCAGTCGTGGGTGAGGGATAGTTATTTTAACCGGAGCTTGTTCAAGGCGGTTCATTAGTTGTTTAAATTCTTGGGTCAGTTGTGGGTAGGCTTTATTGCAAGTTTCTTCTTCTTGACAATGTTTGAGCAACAACTCGAACGAACGGGCTGCACTTTGGCCAAACAGGCCGATAGGTACTTCGATGGGTCCTACGCTGTCGAGTACCACAGAACGAATGTTTTTTGGGAACAATCGCATATAAACCAAAGCCGCGCGAGTGCCGTAAGAGCCGCCGTACAGGTTGAGTTGTTTATGACCGAGTGCTTCGCGTATTGCATCAAAATCGCGGATCGCATTTTCTGAATTGAACTGGCTCAAATCACCAGTAAACTTGGCGATGCAGTCTTTAATTTCCTGCTGGTCAAAATCTTCAGGGGTGACGGTGTAGTTGTCCAACTCTTCGATGTCTGGACATTCTAAGGGGTGGGATTTGCCGGTGCCGCGTTGGTCGACCATGATAATATCTCGGGTCTTGCGAGCCTCAGTGAACAGTTTGTTGAGTCTGCCCGCCATTTCAACGGCGGCCTGTCCTGGGCCACCCGCCAAAAACATCAAAGGGAGGGTTTCTTTGCTGTTATCAATGGCTGGTAATATTGCAAAGTTGATAGACAGCTTTGGACCGTCTTTTTTACTGTAGTTTTCAGGCACTTGCAAAGTGCCACAACGCACCTGTGCACTAATGCCGTTAAGATGACAGTCTGTCATGGTCAGTTTGGCGTTTGGGGTATCGGCGATAGCCACCCCAGACTGACCCAAAACCAGCAATGCCAGTCCAATCAAACCCTTTTTTGATAATGTCATTTATTTCCCCTGAATGATGATCAAAATTCGCACTGTATTTGTAGGAGCTCGTTCCTACCTTACGGTTTTCTATATTCCTGTGAGCGAGTGTAACAAGCGCAGCGTAAATATAAAGGGTTTACACCGTGCTGGGGCAAGGAAAGTGATAAACGGTGAATTCAGGGGATTTTTGGTGGTAGGAGCGAGCTCCAGCTCGCGATTTTGGCCACAGCCAAAAATATACGGGGTTTCGTCTACATTTTGAAATGGCTTCGTGTGCATTTTGAAATGGCTACGTGTGCATTTTGAAATGGCTGCGCCATTTATCGCGAGCTGGATTGTTACATGGATGTAACACATTAGAGCAATGCATGGAGCAATTGCCGAGCTCGCTCCTACAGCTACAACTACAACTCCAAATAATCCGCAATACCCTGCGCAGCAGCACGTCCTTGGGCTATAGCCGTTACAACCAAATCAGCGCCTAATACCATATCGCCACCGGCAAAGATTTTGGGGTTACTAGTTTGCATGCCAAATTCGCTTTTCTCACTGGCCTCAACCTGATTCCATTGGTTGAAGTTCACGCCTGACGTTGTTAACCATCGCGGCTGCTCGGGTTGGAAGCCAAACGCAACGATTATGGCATCGACATCTAAAGTGAATTCAGACCCTTCGATGTTAACTGGGCGACGACGACCGTTTTCATCGGCTTCGCCCAGTTCGGTTTTGATAAACGTCATGCCGGTGACTTTGTTGTCACTGTCATTTTCAACCGCTAATGGCTGCACATACCACATGAATTCTACGCCTTCTTCCATTGCGTTGGTGACTTCGCGGTTTGAACCCGGCATGTTTTTACGGTCGCGGCGATAGGCGCAAATGACTTTGGTTGCGCCTTGTCTAACGGCTGTTCGTACGCAATCCATCGCCGTGTCTCCACCACCAAGTACCACCACGGTTTTGTCTTTCATGTCGACAAAGTCGGTGTGGTTGTTGCTGTATTGGTGGATGTGGCTGGTGTTGGCAATCAAGTAGGGCAGGGCTTGGCGCTCTTTTTGGCTGTCGGCACTTTCTTCGTCCTCTTTACCTGTTTCACTGCTAGGCAAGTTTAGGTCTAATGGCTTGTAAGCGCCCAATCCCAAAAATACCGCGTCAAATTGTTCAATCAGCTCATCCATGTCGATGTCTTTACCTAGTTCGATATTGAGTTTGAACTCTATGCCCATGTCTTCGAATATGGTGCGGCGTCTGGTCATTACTGATTTTTCGAGTTTGAACTCGGGGATGCCAAAGGTCAGTAGTCCGCCGATTTGCGAATTTCTGTCGTATACCACCGGGGTGATGCCGTTGCGAATAAGCACATCGGCACAGGCTAAACCGGCAGGACCGGCACCAATTACCGCGACTTTTTTGCCAGTGTGAATAATGTCAGACATGTCTGGTCGCCAGCCTTGTTCGAATGCGGTATCGACAATGTACTTTTCCATTGAGCCGATGGTGACCGCGCCAAAGTCGTCATTGAGTGTACAGGCTCCTTCGCATAAACGGTCTTGCGGGCAAACCCGGCCACACACTTCGGGCAGGCTGTTGGTTTGATGGCACAGTTCGGCGGCTTCAATAATACGGCCCTGTTTGGCCAAGTCGAGCCATTGGGGAATGTAGTTGTGCACTGGACATTTCCATTCGCAGTACGGGTTGCCGCAGTCTAGGCAGCGGTCTGATTGGTCTTTGCTTTGGTCTTCGCTCAAAGGCTCGTATATTTCAATAAACTGTTCTGTGCGCTGGCCGTGTGGGATTTTAGTCGGGTCTATCCGCTTTACTTCGATGAATTGAAAATCGTTGTGGCTCATGATGCCTCCTTCACAGGGATGTTGTTGCTATCAGCAAGACTTTGGCCATTGGCGCAAAACATTGCGGTGGCCAATTGTTCGACGCTGTTGTTTTTGGGTTTGACCAGCTGGAAGTGGCTAACCTGATTGTCGAAGTCGTCGAGCAGACTCTTGGCCTGTTCGCTGCCTGTGTAGTTGTGGTGCTGTTGTAATAACCCTTTGAGGTGGTTGCGTAATTGCGGGTGGTCAACCGGATTGAGGTCGATAAATTCACCGTTGAGGTTGTCTTTGGCCTGATTGTTTACATCGAACAAGTAGGCCATGCCGCCGGTCATGCCTGCGCCAAAATTGATGCCTGTTTTGCCAAGCACAACTACGGTGCCGCCTGTCATGTATTCGCAGGCGTTGTCACCAACTCCTTCGACTACGGTGGTGGCACCTGAGTTTCTAACCGCAAACCGTTCGCCTGCAATACCAGCGCCAAACAATTCGCCGCCAGTCGCGCCATATAAACAGGTGTTGCCCATGATGACTGATTGCGCCGCGACAAAACTAACGTTTTTGTGTGGGGCGATGGTAATGCAGCCGCCAGACATGCCTTTGCCGACATAATCGTTGGCATCGCCAGTCAACAGCAGGTTAACACCTTTGATGTTCCACACCCCAAAACTCTGTCCGGCGGTGCCGTTAAAACGCAAGGTAACTGGCGAATGGCTTAAGCCTTCAAGCCCATGTTTTTGCGCCATTTTACCCGCCAGTGTTGCGCCAACTGAACGGTCGGTGTTCTTGATCTCATACTTAAAGTTGACCTTAGACGAGTCGCTTAGATAAACTTGATGATCGGCCACGATTTGCTGGTTTAACAAACCCTCGTCAAACGGGTCGTTTCGGCTGGTACAATGCAGCGATTTATCTGATTTGACTGCTGCTGAATCCAATATGGCTTGCAGGTTCAAACCTTGCTGCTTGCTGGTTTTACCCGGCAACAATTCGAGTAAATCGACTCTGCCGGTTAGGGCGTCCAAAGATTCAACGCCGAGCTTTGCCAGCAACTCACGGGTTTCTTGGGCGATAAACTCAAAGTAGTTCATCACCATTTCAGGCAAACCTTTAAAGTACTTTTTACGCAGGTGTTCGTCTTGTGTGGCAATGCCTGTTGCACAGTTGTTTAGGTGACAAATTCTCAGGAATTTACACCCCAGTGCGACCATCGGGCCGGTACCAAAGCCAAAGCTTTCAGCACCGAGTATGGCGGCTTTGATGACGTCAAGGCCGGTTTTTAACCCCCCATCAACCTGTAATCTAATTTTATGACGCAAGCCATTTTCGACCAGTGCCTGATGCACCTCGGCCAAACCCAGCTCCCACGGGCTACCGGCATATTTGACCGATGATAACGGGCTAGCACCTGTGCCGCCGTCGTAGCCTGATATCGTGATAAGGTCGGCATAAGCTTTGGCAACACCAGTGGCGATGGTGCCAACGCCTTGTTCTGACACTAGTTTGACTGAAACCAGCGCTTTGGGGTTTAGCTGTTTCAAATCGAAGATCAGTTGAGCTAAATCTTCAATCGAATAAATGTCGTGATGCGGCGGTGGCGATATTAAAGTCACGCCCGGGGTTGAGTAACGCAGTTTGGCTATGTGGGCCTGTACTTTGTTGCCCGGCAGTTGGCCGCCTTCGCCCGGTTTGGCGCCCTGAGCCATTTTGATTTGAATGACATCGGCGTTCATCAGGTAATGGGCGGTGACACCAAATCGTCCGGAGGCCACTTGTTTGATTCTGGAGTTCTTTTCGCTGTTAAAACGCAGCGGATCTTCGCCGCCCTCGCCTGAGTTAGAAAAACCACCCAAACGGTTCATGGCAATGGCCAGTGATTCGTGTGCTTCGGGGCCTAGTGCACCGATAGACATTGCGGCGGTGTCGAAGCGTTTAAACAACGAGGTTTTTGCTTCTACTTTGCTGATATCCAAACCCTTTTGGGGTGGATTTAAGGCCATCAGGTCTCGCAGGCATTTGTTTTGACGGTGATTGACCAATTCGGCAAAGCGGGCGTAGTCTTTGTAGTCGCCACTTTTAACTGCTTGTTGCAGTGTAGTCACGACATCGGGGTTATAGCAGTGATATTCGCCGTTATGAACAAATTTAAGCAGGCCACCATGGGGGAGTGGCTTTTGGGGTTTCCATGCGACTTTTTTCAGGATCATCGCATCTTGTTGCAAGTCTTCGAAGGTCGCCCCTCCGATACGGCTGCTGATATTGGGTAAACACAAATCGGCAATATCTTGATGCAAACCAACGGCTTCGAACAAACCCGCCCCCCGGGAGCTGGCCAGGG
>JABSOG010000354.1 GCA_013216025.1 Algicola sp.
TAATCGTGTCTGGAGTACTCGTGAAAACGTCGGTTGTTGGAACACTGCGCAATCAAATATCTATGACCCGCTTGCGGGCGCTGACCAAGATGACCGTACCAGTATTAAAGTCGATTTCAACTACACGTTGGGTGACCACGACATTCGCATTGGTTACAACAAAGAAGAGTATATCTCATCCACTATCGGCAGAAGCTACACTGGTGGCGTATACTATCGTTACTTCGAATCACATGAAGACAGCTCTACCCGTATCAACGGTGTTGAAATGCCAGTGGGTACCAAAGCTGTACGTGTAATTGAGAGCACTACTCAAAGTGCCGCTTTCAAAACTGAAAATACCGCGATGTACATCGAAGACAATTGGCAGGCAACTGACAACTTGATGATTTACGGTGGCTTGCGTAACGAAACTTTCACCAACTACTCCGCCAACGGCAAAGTATTTGTTGAAGCTGATTCATTGATTGCCCCTCGTTTGGGTTTCTCTTGGGATGTGAACGGTGATTCAGAGAGTAAATTGTACGGTACTTTGGGTCGTTACTATATTCCAATCGCTGCAAATACCAACATTCGTGCAACTCGTATCGAAGATTCAAGTCAATACTACTACCACGTTGACAGTTTTAACCCGACCACTGGTGAGCCGATATTTAACGGTGTTGAAGGTGCTTTTGGTGAGCGTATTGGTGGTGGTTACACTGATCATCAAGACCCGGATCCACGCGTTATTGCGGTATCTGACCTTGAACCAATGCACCAGGATGAATTAATCATCGGTTACCAGCGGCAGTTGACTGATAACTGGACTGGTGGTGCCAAATTGATGTATCGTAAAATTCAAGACGGTATGGATGACTTCTGTGGTCACGACGGTTTCTACAACTGGGCTGTTGACAACAACATTCCAGTTGCCAACGAAGCCAACGGTTGGGAAACGCCTGAGGGCGGATTCGACTTGGCCAGCATGTCTGGTTGTTTGATGGTTAACCCTGGCAACGACCTGAACTTGTTTGCTGACTTGAACGGAAATGGCGAGGTTGAAGCTATCTCTGTATCCAACGATTACATCGGCCTGCCTAGTTACGATCGAACTTATAAAGGTTTGGAATTGACGCTTGAGCGTGCGTTCACTGATGGTTGGTATGCCAATATCTCTTACGTATTGTCTAAGAGTTCTGGTAATATGGAAGGTTATGTAAACTCAACTCTGGGCCAAGAAGATGCTGGCGCAACGCAAGATTTTGACCATAAAGTCTTCCAGGACGGTTCTACCGGTGACTTGCCGAACGATCGCCGCCATCAGTTTAAAGCCTATGGTGCTTACAAGTTGACTGACGAATTGACATTGACTGCCAACTTTGGCTTGAGATCTGGTATTCCATTGAGTTGTAACGGTTATGCTCCGACAACGGGCATGTTACATGGTGACGGCAGTTCGACATATGACGAAGGAAACTTCGGTCGTTATAGCTCGTCTACGTTCTATTGTGCAACTGGCACAGTAGATGCTAACGGTGACCCGGTTAGTGAACTGACAACCCGTGGTGATGAAGGTCGTTCTTCATGGACTTACGATTTCGATGCTGGCGTACAATATGTACCAAACTTTGCAGATGGTAACTTGACCATGAAGTTAGATGTCTTCAACCTGTTCAACCTTGGTAAAGCTAATGAATTCGACGAAGTTAAAGATTTTGCTCGTAATGATGAACAGATCAGCAAGAACTTCTTGCAACCTACTTCGTACCAGACGCCTCGCTCAATGCGTCTTACTTTACGATACGCTTTCTAATTAATCTCCTTCCTATATAGGGAGCGCAGAAGCTACTAGGGTCTGATAGGCTCTGGTAGAATTAGAAACTGATGAAACGCCGATACGAAAGTATCGGCGTTTTTTTGTTTGTAAATGTTACAACTTCACAGATGGGCAGGTGGACCTTATTCAGCTTAATTGTGTCGTAGACAATCTTAATTATAATTCCCCCTTGCAACCCATTGCCCCTTAGTAGAAGATCCCCTCAATTCAACTTCCAAATGCACAATCAAAAAGGCCCAAAAATGCTACTCGAAAACCAGGCAGCTACCATGCTCCAGTTACAAGACAAAATGAATGCTAAAGTGAACCCCGACTGGCTGGCGGTCAAATCTCCTTTTCTACGGGCTGTTGTTATCGAGGGCAGTGAAGCAATTGAGCATCATGGCTGGAAGTGGTGGAAAAAGCAGGAGTGTGACCTTGAGCAGCTGCAAATGGAATTGGTCGATATTTGGCATTTCCTTCTTTCTGCTGTGCTTATCGAACATGACGGTGAGCAACAAGCGTCAAAAGCCACGGTTATGGCGCAAATCGAAGGCCATAGCGTCGACTTTGACGGCAAAACATATCAATTCAATGAATTAGACCTGCTAGCCAAGTTAGAGCTTCTCATAGGCCTCTCAGCCGCAAAAAGAATTAACATCGGTTTGTTCACCACTTTACTCGCTGATTGTCAGATGAGCTGGGTAGATTTGTATACTCAGTACATCTGCAAGAATGTATTGAATTTCTTCCGTCAGGACAATGGTTATAAGCAGGGCACCTATATTAAGGAGTGGGCTGGTAAGGAAGATAATGAGCATTTGGTTGAGATCATGGCCGAACTCGACGCTGCCGATGCTGCGTTTCAAGATAACCTCTATCAAGCACTGGATAGCCGTTATAAGTCATTAAACACATAAAATAAGCTGCCTGGCGTTATTTCCCCCCGATCTACAGGTATACTCTTGAATATTGCTCCATGCATGGACATAAAAAAACCACGATAAGGTCGTGGTTTTTTATGTTGCTACGTGTTTTTATTGTTATTCATTTTTATTATTATATTTTGTGTATTCTTCTTCTAAATCTTTAAATCTCTCAACTACAGTATTGATGTCGGCGCCTGTTTATTCTTTTTGTTGACGCCAGCACCAATAAATCAGCAGCGGTTCAATGTGTTGGTTAGCGCTTCGGCATCCCAATTAATGAAAGTTGAATCTGTTAATGCACTTGGCGTTTCACCGTCCATATCGGGTAACTGCGTGGCCAATACAGGAATGTTTTTGGCAATGGCGTGAGCTGCTTCTTCGTTAATCCAAGGGCTGTTACGCGGGTTATCACCGATAACAAACAAGGCTGCGTCACATCTTTGCATCGTGTGCTCTATTTCCCAATCAATGGCGGTGGCACCGTTGTAAGACACATCATTTTCGACAACCACAATCTGGCCTTTTAGATTCTCTCTTTGGATCATTTCTCTTACTGAACTTTTTACTTTAGGGTCGTTAAAGTTATATGAAACAAAAATATTCTTAGCCATTGTATGTGCTCTCCATTAAAAAGCGTAAGTACTTAATCGGGTAATACTGACGTCTTAAAGTTTGTAAGTAGTACTGGTTGATGGAAAGCCAGTTTAGAGATTTCTTTTGGGAAGACGACTTATTTTTGCGAACGGATGCTTACGAACACAGTTACGGAGTCGCTTACGGACGGTTACGGAAGGGCTATATGATTGTTATAAAACAACTTTAAAGTAGTTGTAAATACAATAGAGTCATTGCAATAAAATTAAATTAACGGTTTTCTAGCATCTGTTTATTATATTTTCACGCGGTAACGTCAGCTATTCCTTCTTTGTTACTTTGTATTTTTGTGGTGTCTCGTTCATTTAATGACCCAAACAGGTTGTTTTGACTGTTTTGACTGTTTTGAGCTTGGCAGTGCTTTGTTCGTTTTCAAATTTTGTGCCGACTAGCTTTGTTGTTTCGGGTGTAAAATGATGACGGTGCGTTGATTCACGTTGCCGCTTTAACTTTTTTTCGCAAACCCTTTTGGCTTGAAAAACAGTGATTTAACAATGATTTTCGGTATATCGGTGGATGTCTGTACAACATTGTTATTTTCCGACAAATTTATCTGATTTCGAACTAGACGGATGCCAAAACATTAGACTAGAGTTAAAAACTGAAACGATATTTTGCCCATTTGGTACCAAAGTATATATTGGTCGTTGGTTGACGATGCCATTGGTTGTCATCATACATTTAGTAATAGTGGAGTAACCCTATGTTAGAGGAAAGTGAATGCGAGAGCGATTTTTTATTGACTGAGGAGTTTGAAAAACGGTATGTATTGATACATGAACATTATTTTTCTCGCAATGCAGATTACTGGCCGATATTTAAAGAGCCGGGCATGGCCCACATCATCAAAAGCCGATTTGATGGTTTGCAAAGTGAAGACCGCCTCGCGGATTATCCTAATGGTAGTCAATTGTATTCGCGTATTAGACAAGAATGTACCATTCCACAGAAAAGCACTGTCCCCAACCCTGAAGAAATGGACGAGATGTTGCTGTTTACCGGTGCGTTGTGTAAAAACTGGGAAAATCCGGCGTCTGTTGAAAACGTAGTAACCATGCCCTGTGACCCGGCAATTTACGCTGCGATGATTGGCACTTTATCCAACCCGAACTTGGCTTATAAAGAGTATTGTGGCATGGGTGAAGACATGGAGAAGTATGTTATTCGTCAAATGGCAACGCTAGCCGGTTACAACCCCTCCCAGGCAACGGGTATTTTCACCTCAGGAGGGACTTTTTGTAATTTGTACGGCTATTTAATGGGGATCCGAAAAAGCATGCCGGAGGCGCGTTCTTACGGTATGGGTTATACCCATGATTATCGCTTTATCAATTCTAAAGGCGGGCACTATTCAAATACCACCAACTTGTCGTTGTTGGGTGTTAATTTGAAAAACAAAACCATTCGTATCAAGGTGAACAAAAACAATAAAATCGACATCAAGGATTTTGAGTTGCAACTCGAATCCTGTTTTCGGCTAAAAAGTGTGGTGACCTGTATTATGTTGACCATGGGGACTACTGATACCTTTGGGGTGGATGAGGTCAAGCCTGTTTATGAAATTCGTGAGCGCTTGTGTGAGCAGTACGGTATAAAGGTGTTACCGCACATTCATGCTGATGCAGCCATTGGTTGGTCGATGCTGTTTTTCCTCCATTATAACTTTGCCACTAATCCGCTGGGGATCAATGTGGTCACGTTACATGGCTTGGAGCGCAATGTTGAGTTGTTCCGTCAAATTCGTTACGCCGATTCCTTTACGGTTGATTTCCACAAGTGGGGTTATGTGCCAACGACCTCTTCACTGGTGATGTTTAAAAACAAGGACGATTTGAAATTCTTAGAAAACGACCCAGAAAACTTTTCTTACTTTGAAGATGACATACAAGGGCAAACTCACCTCCAATCCACCATTGAATGTTCACGAGGCGGCATCGGTTTGTTTGGTGCCTATGGTGCACTTAAATACCTAGGTGTTGAAGGATATCAGGCCATTCTGGCTCACTCGTTGCAAAATGCCAATTATTTTCGTCATCGCCTGCATGAATTTCCAGGTGTTAAGGTCTTGGCTTACCAAAATCAGGGCCCTAGTGTCGGTTTCCGCATTTATAATCCTGCGGTGGTAGAGGACGCAGAAGCAGAGTTTGAATTTGAATATGACTTTAACGAGGGTGAAGAATACCATCAGCGTTTACAGCGAAACTCGCTGTGGCATCGGGATATTTTTCTGCGCCGAGGCAAAGTGGGGCTTTATACCAATTGGGTTGATTATATTAGTCATACAGCTCACGATGAAAAAGACAGACACTGTTATATTCCGGGCGAAAAAGCCGTATTTATGAACCCCAAAACCACTTTCGAAGATATTGATAAATATCTGGCTTGCCTGATAGTGTAAACAAAATTTGACTGTGGACCCGATATTATCTTTACTGCTTGTGTCGGGTTTTGGGCACGAAAATCTGTATCTGTAACTGTTTCAGTTACCGCATTCACAGGAGAATAGATTCGTTTTCAACCGGTTTAATCATTAATTGAACGATCCCGGGAAAACTCTCATCAAGGTGACATTTATTAATGCAATTATTTGATTATTGTACTAAATTTACCAATGACGCCGTATCCAATCAATAAAAGATACACAACTGAACAATGAAAAGGCGCGCCGATACGGTTGCAACCCTTTTCACATAATAATACACCATAATGTTTTAGTGGTGACATAAAAAGTATTACTACATAACTGTTACGAGTAAGGAAATAGACTTATGAAAAGCTCTGTTCACAGACTTCCATTTGCACTATCTATTGTTTTTGCAAGCATGCTTTCAGGCGTTGCATACGCCCAGGATGACGACGAAGATTTTATGGGCGATATGAGCCTGCAGGATCTTTTTGCAATCGATACCGATATTGCATCAAACACTTCACGCACCGTTACCGAACAACCGAGTATTATTTCGGTCGTTACACGTGAGCAAATTCTTCATTCAGGCGCCCGCGACCTCGTAGATGTCTTGCGGATGGTACCTGGTTTTGGCATAGCTCACGACACAATCGGTATCAACAGCTGGGGTTTCCGTGGTATATGGGGCCACGAAGGTAAAATCATGTTGCTGGTTGACGGTGCTCCTTTTAATGATGCTGCATACGGTAACGTTCAGCTTGGTCGGCGATTCCCGGTTGAGCTTATCTCTAAAATTGAAATCATTCGTGGACCGGGCGCGGCCAAGTTTGGTAACTACGCAGAATTGGCGGTGGTACGGATAACAACCATCGGCAAAGAGATGAATGGTGGATATGTCGACACCAATGTAAGGGTAATGGACGATGCCTTCGGCAGTGGTGAATTTACCGCCGCATACGGTAAAGAGATGGACAATGGCTGGGGATACAGTGTTTCAATGCACGTTAAAGATTCCATTCGTACCAGGTTGCCTTTGGATAATGCAGACAAAACCATCAGGGTTTACCAAGAGAACTCACCGCAACACGGGATTTATTTTGATGCTAAAGCGTCGTACAAAGATATCCAGTTCAGCACTTTGGTTGAACGATATACCTTTCAAACTCAAGAGAACTTCCTTCAGGAACCTGATCCAAATACACTCATAGAAATGGGATACAGTCGTTTCCATCTGGCTGCGGATTACTCTGGCGAAATTGCCGAGAATTGGAAGCTCAATGCCAACGTCTTGTATCAGGAAACCACATCACACGACATGGTGGTTAAAGAAAGCCGAAATAACGAGTTCAAACTCGGAACGGCTTATCGTATTCCTACGGAGCGTATTATTTACAGCGTGGATGCAATGTATACCCTGTCTGAGGATTCCAGTTTAAACTTTGGTGTCGAATATTTTGAAGTTGATGCAAAAAGTGTCAACATCGGCGAATTCTTTGTCGACCCTGCCCACGGTATCCCGGGAGATTCGACTGAATTTGCTGATTTTTGGTTTGATGTCTTTACCACCAATACATACAACTTCAACCAACAAAGCGCGTTCGTTCAGTATGAAAATTACAATGACATCGTCAACTTTACCTTGGGAGTCCGTTTTGCCGACCATTCCCGTTCATCTGAAAAGGTCACTGTGCCGCGAATTGGCTTCAGTAAAGAGTGGGGCGACTTTGGTGCCAAGGCGATGTACAGTGAAGCGTTCCGTACCGGGGATGCTGAGCACTTGAACCTGTTCAAAGATTCTGCGACCAGCCAGCTTGAACCTGAATCACTGGATTCACAAGAGATAGAATTCCACTACCTCCATGAAACCGGGATGTACACCATCAACTTCTTTGAGATGAACATTGCCAATCCTATCATTTTCAATACCGATGCGGTAACTGAAAACCAGAAAGAGATTGTCAGCGCTGGTTTCGAAGCGTCATGGCGTGGCAAAGGCAAAGGATATGAGCAAGAGTTCACTATCTCTTATTATCGGGGTGGCGATAACTCCGCACCGGTGCAGTTAGCACAAGATGAAGAATCTTATCTGGGCTTCCCACAGGTCAAAGTGACTTGGCAGCTGGATTATCAATGGACTGAAAATACCAACTTTTCTCCTTCAATCATGTATGAAG
>JABSOG010000355.1 GCA_013216025.1 Algicola sp.
TTGGTTTTGTACAGAGTTTGTGTTGAGTCTTTGTCTTGCGCCGTTTCGGCAGCTGGTGACGGGTTTGTTATGGCTATGGCGACCATGGTTACGCCAGTCAGGTTTACCAATTTTTTTAATGTGCTTTTTGTCATGATTTAATCTCACTCTATTGCTGTTTATTAGGTATGCATTCTGTGTAAATTGCGTTTGCATAAATCGTTGCGTTGTTTGATGTTGCTCATTATCCACAAACTCGCTTTGTTGATAAATAGGGTTGTTGTTGAATCATTGTCAATGCTATATTGACAGTCATGGATACAATTGATGGCATTAAAACAATCGTGGCGGTGGTCGAAACCGGTTCGTTCACCGCAGCCGGTGAACGCCTTGGCATGTCTAAAGCGCTGGTGAGCAAATATGTGGGCGAGGTAGAACAGCGCATAGATGTACGGCTGTTTAATCGGTCGACACGGCGTTTGTCGTTGACCGAAGCAGGCAAAGAATATTATGATCGCGCGGTGCCGCTGCTCGAAGAATTCACCGCACTTGCCGACAACGTAGCAATATCGCAAACCGCCGTACAAGGCCGATTGCGGGTGAGTGCACCGGTGACGTTTGGCGAAATGTCGCTGTCGCCGGTGATAGTCGAATTTATGGCGTTATACCCAAAAATACAGCTCGATTTGCAACTCACTGACCGCAAAGTCGACATGGTGGCCGATGCAATAGATGTGGAGATCAGAATCGGCAGCGTCGACGATTCGACCCTAATCGCCCGCCAAATCAGTACCGTCCCCTTGGTATTGTGTGCGGCCCCTGATTATTTAGAGCAACACGGCACCCCAGTCGAAGCGCAAGATTTGGCAAAACACCAATGCATCATCGACAGCAACTTTCGCATCGGCGAGCAGTGGCCGCTAACCTCCTCAAAAAAAGTCACCGAAACCGTCAAAGTCAGTTCTCGCATTGCAGTGAATAGCCCAAAAGCGGTGAAAGAAATCGCGCTTGCGGGTGGCGGAATCGGTCTTATCCCCGAGTTTATTGTTGAAGATGCGTTGTTTTTGGAAGACTTAAAGCAGGTGTTGCCAGAGCACACGGTAATGTCATTTGGCTTGTATGCGATTTATCCTCACCGACAATATTTGCCTCGCAAGGTAAGGTGTTTTATTGATTTTTTGTTGGAGAGGTTTGGTGAGTAATATGAAGGCTGTTAAAGTGTCTCAACCACTTTAATTGGCAAAAACAATCGGGGGAGGGCAGATGAGTTGTCGCGCAATAACTCAAAATCAGGCAGCCGTCGATAAAACGCCATGGCGCTGTTATCTACAACATCAACAATCACCGCAACACCGGGCACTTGTCCTTTTTTACTTAATTGTGCACAACGACGTAAAGCATTGATCAAAGCCACATCACCAAGTCCTTGGCCCTGACAACGCTTGTCAACTGCCAGCTGCGCTAAAATAAAGACGGGTAGCGGATATCTTGGTAAGGATTTCGCCAGATTGACAGGCAACAACTCACGTTCAATATGACAGACCGAAATAGTGTAGTACGCGCAAATGGGTTTTGGATGTCCTTTTGTCACACCCGCAGCAGGTAAAACCCAAGTAAAATTCACCCGGGATTGCATACCACGTTGTGCGTTTTGAGCCAAAAAGCGATTTAAATTCGTGTTACCGCAATCAAATTTTTTTCTGTCATGGCACTTTTTGTCCAAGGGCACAAATTGCTTAAGTGGGGTCATTTGAATCCTTGTTTATCAACCTTTTCAGCCAAAGACCGCAGTTGCTCACTGGGTTTGGTATCTGCCTGACAAGCGGCATAAAACTGGTCAAAAATCTCATTACTAAGGGTCAGACGTTCTTGTGCCTGAATAACTTTTTGAGCTTTTTCGTGCACTGCCTGAGTGATAAACTCCGTCAGGCTTTTCATGCCCAGTAACGCTGCCGCTCGTTCAGCTTCGATTTTTATATCTGGACTCACCCGCATTTCTATTCGCGCTGTCGCTGTCATTGTTGGTCTCCATCGGTAACTCAATCGGGTTATCATAACGTCATTGTAAAAGTACGTCAAATTCCCGTACAAAAATAATAATTGGTGGACGCACCATCAACCCCTTACCATGACATTCACACACCCAACTCAGAATCAATCAACGCAAGCGCCTCACCCAGCAAACTCTGCATCATCTTCCTCGCCATATCCGCATCGCCAGCCTCCATCGCCGTCAACACATCTCGATGTTTCTCTACATCTGCCGCTGCTACGCCCTTGATTCTGTTGGTATATCGAATGCTCACCCTTAACGCAGTGCTGGTGAATTCTTGCATTTGGCTGATGAAGCGGTTTTGGCTAGCCGCTAATATACTGGTGTGAAAGTCGATGTCTGATTCTAGTGCGTCATCTAAACCTTTGTCGGCGTTTTCCATTCGCTCTATGGCGAGGTGCAAGTCTGTAAATCCGCCTTCGGGTGGGTTGTTGGCACCCAATGCGGCGGCTTCGGGTTCTATGGCGTAGCGCATTTGGGTGAATTCTTTTAGTAAACTAAGAGACGGTTTGCTTGACAAAATCCACTCTAATACGTCAACGTCGAACATGTTCCAGTGGACTTGTGGCTCGACTTTTATGCCCTGTTTGGGGCGCGATGACAACATGCCTTTTGCCGACAGCATTTTTACTGCCTCGCGGGTGGCAGTGCGGCTTACGTCAAATTCGGTGCATAATTCGGCTTCTGACGGTAATCGGCCGTTGCTGTCGTATTTACCTTGTACTATGGCCTTGCCCAATTTGTGGGTTAACTGTTGGGTTAAATTCAATTTGGCGAAACTTCTCACAGGCGCTTGTCCTTTTTTTGTGGTATTTATATTGTAAATGATATCAAGCCCTTACAGATGCAGCAAGTATAGTGCTTTATAATTAATATTATTTATATTATAAATAAGTTTTTTCGTGTACAATAACAACTAATTTTGGTGGGCATTGCAACGAATAGATTGCAAAAATAGACAACAATTATAATCTAAGGCAGAACAATGAACTTAAGTACCATCGATATCTCGGTGTTTGTCTTGTATGTGGTGGTCTTGCTGGCCATTGCTTATAAGGTGTCAAAAGACGACAAAGGCCATGAGAAAAACACCAACGACTACTTTTTGGCGGGCAACAGCTTGCCCTGGTGGGCGGTTGGGGCGTCTTTGATTGCGGCCAATATTTCGGCTGAGCAAATCATCGGCATGTCAGGTTCGGGTTATGCTATCGGTTTGGCCATCGCCTCTTATGAGTGGATGGCGGCCATTACCTTGATTATTGTCGGTAAATATTTTCTGCCAGTCTTTTTAAAGCGCGGCATTTTTACCATGCCGCAGTTTCTAGAACAGCGCTTTGATCACCGAGTAAAAACCATTTTGGCGATTTTCTGGATCGGTGTTTATGTGTTAGTTAACCTGACCGCAATCTTGTGGCTCGGTGCCCTTGCCATCAATACCATTACTGGCGTCGACATGGTTTACGGTATGATATTTTTGGGTTTGTTCTCGGTAGCATATTCGCTTTATGGCGGCCTAAAAGCGGTGGCGTATACCGACATCATTCAGGTGGTTTTGCTGGTGTTTGGCGGTTTATTTTTGTCTTATGTGTCGCTCGATTTAATCAGCAACGGGCAAGGCATCATTGAAGGTTTCAGCATTTTGATGGACAAAGCGCCTGAAAAGTTCGACATGATTTTAAGCGAAGACAATCCGCACTATATGTCTTTGCCGGGCATTTCGGTGCTGGTGGGCGGCATGTGGGTAATGAACCTGTCGTATTGGGGGTTCAATCAATACATTATTCAGCGTACGTTGGCGTCGAAAAACCTTAAAGAAGGCCAAAAGGGTATTGCGTTTGCGGCATTTTTGAAGCTGTTAATGCCGGTTATTGTGGTACTGCCGGGCATCGCGGCGGTGGTGTTAAGCCCCGACCTTGAACGCCCTGACATGGCGTATCCAACTATGATGAACCTAATGCCAGTTGGCTTAAAAGGCTTGGTATTCGCGGCTTTGGTGGCGGCGATTGTCTCTAGCTTGGCGTCGATGACCAACAGTATCGCGACCATTTTCACTATGGATTTATACGCCCACTACCGCACGGGCAAGAGCCAGCAACATTTGGTTAAAGTGGGCCGTATTGTCAGCCTCGGCGGTTTGGTGATTGCGATGATTGCCGCCAAGCCGTTATTGGGCCAGTTCGATCAGGCGTTCCAGTATATTCAAGAATTCACCGGCTTTTTCACGCCGGGTATTGTGGTGTTGTTTTTGCTCGGTATGTTCTGGCCAAAAACCACAGCAAACGCCGGTATTGCTGCGGCATTGGGGTCGGCTGTGTTGTCTTTTGCCTTCAAAATCGGGTTGCCAGAGCTGCCGTTTATGGATCGAGTCGGGTTGGTATTTTTGCTTTGTTTGGCGCTGGCGATTGTGGTGACTTTGCTCGAAAATAAAGGCCGTCACGAAAACGCGGTTGAGCTGGGCGACATCGCCTTTGGCACCACGCGTAGTTATAACATATCTACCGTTGCGGTCAGTTTGATTCTGGTCAGCTTTTACGCTGCTTGGTGGTAAAGGCGATGGTCGACTGTACTCTAATAAAAAGCACATTAATCAAAACGCTTAACGTCAACAATCAGCTGGGCGAAGGCATCAGCTGGCACCCTGCGCAACAGGCTGCTTGGTGGACCGACATCCATTCTCGGCAATTGTTTCGCTATGATTTGACCGCAGACAAAACCGAGCAGTGGGATATGCCCGATCGTGTTGGCAGCTTTGGCTTTGTGAAAAACAGCGATGATCTGATAGTCGCTTTTGAATCGGGCATCGCGTTTTATAACGTTAATACCTGCAAGATACAGTGGTTAGGCAAGCCTGAAGCCGGGCGGCCGGGTAACCGTTTAAACGATGGAAAAGTTGACCCTTTTGGTCGGTTTTGGGTGGGCGGCATGGTCGAAAAGCCAACTCAAGCGCAGCAGGTTGCGGGTTTGTATAAGGTCGATGGTTCTAAAATAACCCAAGCGCTCGACGGTTTTGGCATTAGCAACGGCCTGTGCTGGAACGTGGATGGCTCACTGATGTATCACGCCGACTCCAACACCCGAAAAATCTATCAATATGATGTCGACCAACAAAATGGACAGGTTTCAAACAAGCAATTATTTGCCGAAACCGACGCCCATTGTGTGCCAGATGGCGCAACGGTAGATGCTCAAGGCGGCGTTTGGAGCGCCCAATGGGGTGGCAAAAAAGTTGTACGATATACGCCTGACGGCAAAGAATCGTTTGAGCTTGAAGTGCCATTTAGCCAACCGACTTGTGTTTGTTTTGGTGGACCCAAGCTAGATTTGTTGTTTGTGACCTCGGCCCGAGTTGGCGACGAGGCAAACGAACAGGCGGGCAATGTGTTGGTTTATCAGACCAATGTCACCGGACTGAACACCTCTTTTTTTGAACTATCGGAATAATCGTTTTGAAATTATCAATAACTCAATGGGTGTCTGTTGGCACTCTTTTGACAGGCACTTTTTTTGTAGTTACAGGTGCGCTTTGCAGTTTTAATGCTCAGGCCCGCGAACCATGGCAAGACCACACGGTATTTGGCATCAACAAACTTGCCCCTCATGCCACGGCATTTCCGTATCAGTCGCAAGCTGCCGCTTTAATTGACAACAAACAAAACAGCACCAACTTTTTGTTGTTAAACGGCGATTGGCAGTTCGATTGGCAGCGTTCACCCAAGACAAAACCGGTGGGTTTTGAACAACCCAACTTTGACGATACTGCATGGGGCCAAATTCCGGTGCCGGGCAACTGGGAGGTCGAAGGTTACGGTTATCCTATCTATTTGGATGAGCGTTTTCCGTTCACCACCACCTGGCCGGATGTGCCGACAGAGTACAACCCCATCGGATCATATCGTAAGCCGTTCAAATTGCCCCAAAGCTGGCAAGATAAGCAGGTATATCTGTATGTCGGCGCGGCAAAATCGTCGCTAGATGTGTGGTTAAATGGCGAGAAAGTTGGCTTTAGCCAGGGTGCAAAAACGCCGGCTGAATTTGATATCACCAAATACGTCAATCAGGGTGACAACCTGCTGGCATTTCAAATCAGGCGCTGGACAGACGCCAGCTACCTTGAATCTCAAGATATGCTGCGAATATCTGGTATCGAGCGCGATGTGTATTTGTACGCTACGCCCAAACAGCATATTTTTGATTTTGAAGTCAGGCCCTCGCTCAACAAAACGTTTGATAAAGGCACGTTACAGGTGTCGTTATGGTTCAAAAACGATGCTAAATCTGCGACCAACGTCAGCGTTGACTATCAGTTGCTGGACCCACGGAATGACATGAAAATAGTGCTGTCTGCTCAACAGTCAGTGAAGCTGGTTGTCTCTGAAAATTACGCCCATCAACAACGAGACGATCAAAACCTTAAATTAAGGGGCAAACTATCAAACCCGCAACTGTGGACTGCTGAAACCCCCAATCTTTACACTTTGTTAATCACCCTCAAAGACAAAAAAGGCCAGGTGCTTGAGACGTTACGTGAGGATATTGGGTTTCGTCATATCGAGATCAAAAACGCGCAGCTGACAATCAACGGCAAAGCCATCACCATTCGCGGTGTAGACCGTCACGAAACCTCTCCGCAACACGGTCATGTGATCACCCGAGCGTCGATGGAGCAAGACATTAAGTTGATGAAACAGTTCAATATCAACGCCGTACGTTCAAGCCATTATCCCAACGACCCTTATTGGTATGAACTAACCGACAAATATGGATTGTACGTGATTGACGAAGCCAACATTGAATCTCACCCGTTGGCCATTGATGATAAGACCCAACTAGGCAACGAAAAGAGCTGGTTACGGGCCCATTTAGAGCGCACCAAACGGATGTTTGAGCGCGATAAAAACCACCCGTCAATCATCATTTGGTCGCTCGGTAACGAGGCGGGTGAGGGTAAAATATTTAAAGCCACTTATAGATGGTTGAAAATGCGGGATGGCAGCCGTCCAGTGCAGTATGAACCCGCAGGCGAAGAGTACTACACCAATATTTTTGCACCTATGTATCCGTCAATCGAACGTTTGGTTAAGTACGCCGAATCAAACCCCAAACGTCCCTGCATTATGATTGAATATGCCCACGCTATGGGCAACTCAGTGGGTAACCTCAAGGACTATTGGGAAACTATTGAGAAATATGATGTGTTGCAAGGCGGATTTATTTGGGATTGGGTCGACCAATCGCTGGAATACACTAACGAAAACGGCGTTAAATATTGGGCTTATGGCAAAGATTTTCATCCTGATTTGCCCAGCGATGGCAACTTTTTAAACAATGGATTGGTTAACCCCAACCGCGAACCGCACCCACATTTATATGAGGTGAAAAAGGTCTATCAGGCGATTCGATTTGCGTCAGTGGCTCAAGGTAAAGGCCAGTACAGAGTGACCAACCGTTTTGATTTCACCAACCTGAATCAGTTCGATTTAAAATGGACAGTCACCGCAAACGGCGAGCCTATGGCGAGCGGCAAGCAAGCGATGCCTGATGTAAAACCGGGTGAGCAACGTACCATAACGGTCAACTTACCCAAACTGCCAAAGGTGAGCGACAAAGAATACTTCGTCACCTTGAGCGCGGTGACTCGTACAGAGCAACCTTTGCTGAGCGCAGGTCACGAAGTGGCGTATGAGCAATTTATGTTGAAAGCTGCCAGCGCCCTCAGCCAACAAAAAGCTAATGCTGAAGTAAAAGCTAACGATCATCCCAAGCTTGAGCAGCAGACCAATGCGCGTGAACTGACCTTTGCTAATGCCGCTGTCACCGTAGGTTTTGACCTTAAAACTGGTTGGTTGGCAAGCTATCGGGTTGGTGAGCAGATTTTGTTGAAGTCGCCTTTAAAAGCCAACTTTTGGCGAGCGCCCACCGACAACGAC
>JABSOG010000356.1 GCA_013216025.1 Algicola sp.
CAAGCTGAAAAAAATGCTGAAAACTCATCCAACTCATCCGAAAGCTATGTAGCCTTACTGGCCGACCATCTGATCACATCTTGGCCAAACGGCTACGACTGGCAAATCTCTGATAAACACGCAAAATCAGGGCGCCACAGCTTGCAGACAATGACCAACCCCGATGGCGATTCGACGCTGAGCAACGGCTGGTTCGAAATACAATGGAATGGTTATTTCGAGGCCGGTGAGTTAACTTTTGACTTGTACATCCACCAGTCAGACGGGAGTTCATTCTTTTATGTATACATTGATGATGAACAGGTCGCCTCTTTTGGCAATTCGTACTATCAGCAATTCAAAAGAGAGGTTATCACCGTGCCAAAGGGTGTGCATACCCTTCGTTTAGCCTTTTCTACCGATCGCTTTTACTTAAAAAATGAGACTGCTGCCTGGGTAGACAATCTACTGTATTTTGCACACGACTTTGATGGTGACAATGATGGCATGTTAGATCAGTGGGAATTTGAAAGTGGTCTTGATTATACCAAAAATGATGCCAGTCTCGACCCTGATAACGATGGCTTAACCAACCTTCAAGAGTTTGAATTGAATACCGATGTACACAGCGAAGACTCCGACGGTGATGGTTTAAGTGATTATGACGAGGTTTACCTTTACAAAACCAACCCAGCCAAAAATGACACTGATGATGATGGCATCAATGACGGTGTAGAAATACAGCTGGGTTATGATCCCAATGAAGCAGCTGATGTATGGCTAGACGAAGATGGCGACCGTATGCCGGTTTTTGTCGAAAATCAGGAGTCGGCCGACACCGATTTGAAAGACAATGATGTCTTTACCAACAATCGTTTATTGGTTCAACAAGCACATCGTGATATGCAACGACGATTTATCGACGAAAGTGAACTGTCAGATTGGGTTGCCCGACTGGACTCAGGGTTAAGTACTCCGATTGATCTATATCTGTCATTTCTTGATCCGTTAAACAATGAACACCTCGGTTTTATTGGCCGGGCCTATCTGGCCTGTTTAAACCGCGAAGTGCAATTACCGGGTCTTCACTATTTTTTAAAGCAGTTACAACGGGGCATGGATAAGCAATCGATGATTGATGTGCTGATCTATTCGGGTGAATTCGAAGCAAAATATGGCGGCCTATCCAATCGAGATTTTGTCAGGCGAATCTATCTCAACGTACTGGGCCGCACGGCAGATGAAGACGGATTGAATTATCATTCGAACAAGCTAGACAGTGGTGAACTCCAACGCAACGATTTAATGCTCATTTTTATCGACTCTTGGGAGAATGTAAAAACCAATGATGCAAAGCAAAGAGTTGATATTCTGAGCCTGCTATTAACAGGCGTACGGCCAACGGGTGCCCAACAAGCCAGATATCTGCAATGGGTAAACAGCTATGGTCATGGTAGTGACAGTATGTTACGGGCGTTATTGGCAAGCACTGGATACCGTAAAAGTTTGATGGCCACGATCACCAATGGCACAGACGATACTGACAACGACGGCATCCCCGATGGGATTGAATTTATTGATGGTAACGATATCACGCTCAATGACAATCCGGTTGCTACCGACAATCGTGCATTTGTCAGGCAAATGTTACGTGATCTGACAGGTGAAGCCTACTCCAACAAAACCATCGACAGTCACTTAGAACAGTTAGACGAATTAGGCGACAATCGAACTGACTGGACCGTAACCCTGTTGGACACTGAAGCCTTTACAAAACAGCGTCAAGCCATAAGCCGTCTGTACTATGCTTTTTTCCTCAGGCAACCCGATAGTCAGGGATTAATATACTGGATACACCGATTTGACGATGGCCTGTCGTTACCTCAGATAGCCGATGAGTTTGCCAAAAGTGCAGAGTTTCAAGCACGTTACGGCAGTTTATCGAATGAAGCGTTTGTTAATCTGGTTTACCAAAATGTGCTGGGCCGCCTCCCGGACAGTACGGGATTGAATTACTGGAAAGGACGATTGGACAACGCAAGTATATCCCCCGGCGGTTTAATGGTTGGGTTTAGTGAATCCAACGAAAACATCAACAACACCCTGTCTCGTGGTCAGGTGACCTTACTGTTTAACTTGTTGCTTCATCGCAATGCCAATGACAGTGAATTCACATTTTGGCATGACCTTTTAAAAGACGGTGCAGATGTTACTTTGTTGGTCGAAGAATTGATTGGCAGTAATGAATATATGGGCCGGTTTTATTGATTAGAAACTCGGCGCTTTAGCCCGATACGCTGTCAGCAAGTGAGGGTTTGAGGTGACAGGCTCATTTTGTTTTTCTTTGAATAACTGGCTATTAAACAAATATTTAGCAAATTTTTATATTTGGTGTATTATCTATGTTCCTTTATAAATGAGAACAAAAATAATGAAAAAAATAATTCTAACTTGTCTACTAGCATCTACTGCATTCGGTACGGCCTACGCAGGCCCTATAAATCAAACTTATGAGTGGAGAGCACATGTGACCTATATTAATTTTAAAGGTAATTTGACGACAAAAAATATTGCAGTGGCCTCACAAGGCAGTTGTAATTCTCAGTTTAACAGTGCGATGATGTCAGCTGGACCCGATCCGATTTCAGCAGTGCCTTGCTATAAGTATTATTTTGCGCAAACGCCTTTTTAATAGTAGACACTCCTTATTGTAACAACTTATAAGGCCCCTCATTTGATGGGGCCTTTTTTAATCATTGGTGTTAAGTTATCTTTTAAAGCTGAGATTGACCCCTTGCGCACCTGCATTGAACCATCCATTTCTATACTCAGCCCACATCCCTGTTATGCGTCCTGTCGCCATCCATGGCTCCACCTCAGAGGTACAAAAGTTGCGAGCACTCGCTTTCGTACCTCTTCGCCCAAGCATTTGCTCGGTTTTTTTCGTTACTGATTAAACTTAAGCGTAAAGTCTACAAACATTCGGCTGGTATTCTCCATACATACCATGGATCGGTGCCAGCTGTTGGATTTTGACCTTGTGTCCACCAATGTGCCTGATAAACTTGGCCATTGACGCTGGTACGGTCGCCACCATTATAAACTGTCGATGCACTCCAAGCTGGTGCGTTACATTCACCTGGTATGTCTGCACCAACGGTGAAGTTTACAGTCGATGAACCTGTGGCACCATCGTCATCCGTAGCGGTAACCACCAAGGTGTAACTCCCTGCAGTATCAGCATTCCAGCTATAGCTGTAAGGTGCGCTGGTGGTTGAGGCCAATAGCTGACCGTTTAAAACGAAGTCTACTTTAACAACAGTACCATCAGAATCTGTGGCATTGGCTGCAAATGTAACGTTGTCGCCAACCGATAGTTTATCGCCAGAATTGGGGTTAGTGACTGCAACAACAGGTGCAACATTTTTAGTCGGGTCGTCGACAGAATAACTACCCGTTAAGGTGACGCCTGAGTATGTGCTGTAAGCTTTCACCAGAACATAGTAAGTTCCACCACTTTGAGTGCCTGCGCATGACTCAGTGCTGTTGCTATTATCAGACTTACAGTCATAAACGCTATCAGATGCTGTTGAACCAAACTTAATAAACAAATCAGCATCACCTGAACCACCTGAGGTGGTAAAAGAGACGTTAGTCGCATCGACCGGCACGTCAAGCGTGTAATATTTATTAACACCAGTGCTAGCCGATAGGCCTGAAACTGGCACGTCATTTTGCAAAACAGTCACTGGTGGCGTAACGACATCAAGCAGCTCTACATAGAGATCGCTACTGTAGTCACTGCTACCTGCTGAATTAGTCGCTTTGACTCTTACCCACTGGTCTTTTGCGGTTAAACCCGTGATGTTTTTTGACGTTGAAGTACTGCTACCGGCATCTACCCAGGTATTGGCAGAGTCAGTCGAACGTTGCAAACCATAAACGCTTGCGCCTTCAACTGCCGCCCAGCTAACCGTCACCGAATCGTTGGTGATATTACTCGATTGCAAGTTTACAGGTGTGCCCGGAACGACTGGATCTGTACCACCATCCGTGCCTGTAACACTGCCTGCAATGCCGTAATATCCCAGTGAAGAGTACTTTGAAAAGCCACGGCTTGGTGTGCCTTCTGCGCCACCAGCAATTTCGAGTGTATAACTGCCTGCGGCCAAACTGGTGTTAAACGAAGCTGCGCGATTGGCACTTTTATTGGATTGGGCCACAACGCTGCCAGCGCTGTTTTTGATCGTGGCTTGTACATCTAGCATACCGCCACCAATGTGCTCTGTTCGGTCTATTGATAAATTTGCATGGCCCCCTGCACTGCCGACAGTAAAGGTGAATAGGTCTGTATCAGTATTACGTTCGATTTGCCCGCCGTTGTTGCTGGCGCTAACGTTACCATTGGCTTCGACAACCAGTGGTGTTGAGTTGGCATTATCATCTGGTTTAAAAGGAATATACCGAGTCAGAATTGTAAAATCATCTTCGCGATTAGACGCACCTGAGTATTCACCCTTGCTCCATTGATATAACGCGTGAGTCCAAGCATTACCGTACCAAATGTTGCCCATGACAGGTACCCATTGATAATCAGCAAAACCTTGATGATATTCTCCTCCAGGGGAGCCGCCGTCATGGTTCAAGTGAAATAAATGGCCAAGTTCATGGGCTGCGATGCGGCCCTGACCGTAGGCATCAGCTTCTTTGTACAGCGTACAAAAAGTCGAGGTGCCAAAAGCAAAAGCACAAGAAGACCGGCCACCTTGAGTATACAAAGTACCACCACCGCGCCTGCTTGGGACGGCTTGGTTGTATATATTTGTGCTAGTGGTGACATTAACATCAAACATCGAAAAACTGGCCGCGACTATTTGCCAGGTCGTCCACAAGTTTTCGGCTGACCGGTCGGTGGGCGTGCTGCCATTCATGATATTACTGGTATCGAGCAATACAACGTAACTAGAACCCGGCTTACTTTCTAGTTTACTTACATCCTGACCCTGATAAGAGCCAATATGAGGTTCATTTGCCAGAGTAGTCAACCGTATTTGTTGTGCTTGGGGCACTAACGATGAAATATCGTGGTTTTCAAAATCACAAATCGGATGGACATCGGTAATGGCGATTTCGTTTACCACCAAATTGCCGTTTTGGGTGGTGTATTCATAGGCTACATCCTGATCTTTTAAAATGATCCAGCCATAGACATTTTCATCATCACCCTGGAGGATAAATTCTACATTTTCAATATCTTGTGCATGGCCATTCATTGACAAGGTACCATCGTTTTCTACTGAAAAGTTATCAGCAACAACGTTGATCTCCTCGCCCAAATGATTAACCAGCGTAAATGCTGAAGGCACGGCGACAGAGTGTCTCGATTCTCTTATTTGTAATTTCGACAGAAAAGAGGCTGGTGTGCCCAAGGTTAAAGTGGTTGAAGCTGTATCCCTACTATTGGTTATGTCGGTTCGTGTGTCGGTTTGACTTTCAGTTGGTGTTTGGGCACCAACAGCCAATGGCGAAAATATCAGACCGGCAGACAAGCAAAGCCGACCGATATTTTGTGTCAGGTCAGACTTGACCAAAGGTTTTTTGTTTTTATTCATATTTATTCTTCTTTATTATCTATTTATTATTGGTTTATTATTCACTTATGTTAGTGAACTTTACAAAGACAACGGCAAAAACAGGATACGAGCAATCGTCCCAGTGCCTATCATTTGTAAAAAGTGATTAAACGCCAAATAATGCATTGTGCACTATTAGACGAATTTAAAGCTAACAGACGGCTATAAAAGAAAATATAAGAGAAATGTATCGGGGTTTTGTGCATTTGGATACAAAAATCCTTCAATTAGAATTAAATGGAGACAAGAATTCAGGCGTTAGTCATATCTATTGTGTGAGGCAACAATGAATATTTATCCGGTAGGAACGGCACTGAGGCGTCAAATCACGCCTATCATTAAGTTTCCAGATATGCATATAAATTCACAATAACATGAAACGCCTCAGTCAAACCTGCGAGTAGAGAGCCCTAGGACAGCCTCCTAGTCCACCCCAGTGATCTCTAACAGAGACCACGTCAACACTGGCTTTACTGGCCAACGCTGATAAAAAAAACTGTCCCTTCCTTATCACAAACAAACCGGTATAATACGCGACCATTGGCGGCTCAACAATTCAACAGAACACCTGTCAGTCATACGCCTGACGATAGATAAACGTTCGTTGTTGAGTGGTCGTATTTAGGGAATGAGTATTAAGGAATGTCGACTTGTGGTACTGCCACTCACCCTGCGCTCATCCCCGTTTTTTGAATTAATCGCTGCTATAGCTCAAATCTATGAGTTGTAGGCGTGATAACGATTGTAAGTGAGTATTTAAATGAAAAACAAATTTTTGTTGGTAACCTTATTGAGCATGACGGCCATGCTTTCTACCTCGGCCTTCGCTGTAAGCGGTAAAGTAAAAAAACTCGTCTCTTATTCATATATGAAGGGTGTTCAAGTTTATTTTGAAGAAGGCTACACGCTCGCAACAACCTGTGCGAATAGTGGCGTGATAACCATACTGGGCAGCGATGTCAATAGTGTTCACCTGATGAGTATGGTGAGTATTGCATTCGCAACAGGCAAAACTTTAAATTGTCCGCCTAAACCAGGTTGCACCGGCATAAATAGTGAAGAAGCTGCGCTTTATTGTATTGTGACTAATTAAATAGGTATTTTGCTTTAACACTTTGCCTTAACATAGTGAGGCAAAGTGTCACAAGTCACTGTACCAGCGCCATCATCAATATAAACCCCCAGCTCAGACTTAGTCGTTTGAGCCGCCAACACTATGGCCTTGCCTTTATCGGGTTCAGTATTCAATAACCCAGCGTTAATTTGACAAACCAGCACAAAACAGGCAGATTATTTCGGGAAACAAAATCACTAAGCCAAGGTAAGCCGGGGAGTCAGGATTTATGCCAGCTAAAAACGGACATGCACCAAAACGTTATGACGGCGTGATGGTCTCAAGTACTTTTGACGATTTGCAGCTACACCGCAAAATACTGGCCGACGCCCTGCATAAGCAAGAATTGCTGGCCATCAATATGGAAAATTATGTGGTCAACCCCGATGACGATGTGATTGCCTCCTCTTTAACCATGGTCGATAAAAGCAGCGCTTATATCGGCCTTATCAGCCATCGTTATGGCGAACCACCAATATGCGATGTCCGTAACCCCAATGGTTACTCTGCCAGCCGCCTTGAGTTCGAAAAAGCACAAAGCCTCGAATTGCCAACCTTGATATTTATTATGGGGGAAGAGCATCCGGGTAAACGCAGTGATTTTGAGACCGATCCGCAACGGCTGATAAAACTGGCAGAATATCGCGAACGGGCCAAAGAGGGGCGTATTTATGTGATGTTTGACAATATCGAAGAGTTTGCCTCAAAAGCCATTCATGCGATTGCCAGCCTGCGTAAATACCTTGACGAGCAGGTTAAGCCCGAGCCGACGCCGATGCTGGTAGAAACACCCGTTGAAGAAACCATAACCACACAGTCCAACAGTCCATTAATCCCCTGCCCGCCAGCGTTTTACGCAGCGCCCCGCTATATCGGTGCCCATCAGTTTGTCGGCCGTAAAGCCCAACTCGACATCATCGACGACTGGGCCTCACCGGCAGATCCTCATTCAATCTTGTTGTTTGAGGCCATCGGCGGCACAGGTAAAAGCATGTTAACTTGGCATTGGGTCGAACAACATGCCATGAACAGCCGCACTGACTGGGCTGGTCGCTTTTGGTATTCGTTTTATGAAAAAGGGGCGGTGATGACTGATTTTTGCTGCCGAGCCTTGGCTTATATGACCCAAAAACCACTCGAAGATTATCAAAAAATGAACATGCACCAGTTAACCCAATTACTGCTGCCGCAGCTACAAGCACGGCCCTGGTTAATTATCCTCGATGGCTTA
>JABSOG010000357.1 GCA_013216025.1 Algicola sp.
AACTTTTAATTGTGATAGACCACAATGTGTGGTTCTTGCACAAGGTATAATTAAATTATTTATTTTAATTATCTTATAAATATGTGTTAATATTTAGGCGATGCCAGTGGTGATGAATTGTTGGCTGACCCAGGCTTTTAACGCCAGTGCAGCACCGGCAAACCCGGCCCAATAACCAAAGGCGGCGACACGGCGTTTGTTGTCGTCGAGCAAATATTCTAGGTCGTACAAGCTGCCACCACCGGTTTTAAACCTACCTAGCAAGTCTTGCCAACCCTGCTGCTCTTTATAGCAGTGGGCAAAATAAATGTGGTCGTGTGTTAATGGATGCTTGGCTTCGGGCAACTCTTTAAGGCCCAAAATAATGGCGTCTAAATCAGCCTGTTGCCAACTGCCTTGTTCTACCATGTCGCAACCGGCCTGTTGATACTGATCTTGGCTGAAAATATTGTCATTCGATTGCTCAACAGTGACTTTAAACCCTTCATCAATCAACTGTTTGGCACCCGCTGGTGTGAGTGGGGTGCGCCGCTCAAAAGGTTTGGTTTCGGCACGCAGCCAAATATGGGGTTTGTTCATGGTTAATTAACCTGAGTTCGTGGATAATCTGGCGGCGATCTTACCGTCAAAATCACCGCTTTGCAATAATTGTATGATATATACGATTAAAGTGTGGCTGTGTACTATTCTAAGCCGCAGTCAAAGGTGGTTTTGTGGTGACCAATGATTTAATTTTAAAACCAATCAGTGCTGAGGTGATGCCAACTATGGGACTTAACCAATTGAAAAAGCAATAAATAGCATAATCAAACGGATTCACCAGCAACACCGATTGCATATAGGCACCACAGGTATTCCACGGGATGAGCGGTGAGGTGACCGTGCCGCCATCTTCTAACGCCCGAGACAGGTTTTGCGGTGCCAGTCCCTTGTCATTATAGACTTGTTTGTACATTCTGCCGGGCATCACAATGGCGATATACTGGTCGGCAGCGATGCAGTTGGTGCCAAAGGCGGTCACTATGGTGGTCGAGATTAACGAGCCTGCCGTATGGGTAAAACCCGCTAGTGAGTTGACCAGCTTTTGCAATAAGCCGGTTTTTTCCATGATGGACCCAAATGTCATGGCGCAGATGATTAACCAAATGGTATTGAGCATCGACCCCATGCCGCCACCACTAAGTAACTTGTCCATAAAGGCGTTGTCAGTGCTTAGCGATACGCCCGCGTACATTACCTGCCAAACTACGGTGATGTTGGCGCTAAGCGATGAAAGGTTTTCGTCGGCAAAACTAAGGATCAAATCTTGTTGAAACAAAATAGCCCATAAAGCACCGGTTAATGCACCCAAGCCAATGGCAGGAAACGCCGGGACTTTTTTGACTGCCAACCCCAAAGTGACCACCAACGGCAGCAGTAAATATGGGGCAATAAAAAACTGTTGTTCAAGACTTTCAAGCAGTTGATTCAATTGTTGGTCTGAAAGGCTGATTTTGTCGCCTGTTCCTAACACCCAGAAGGCCAATAACGCCAAAATAAAACTCGGTATGGTGCTGTACAGCATAAAACGGATATGGGTGAATAGTTCGGTGCCAGCAACCGCCGGAGCAAGGTTGGTTGTATCAGACAGCGGCGAAAGTTTATCGCCAAAATATGCGCCACTGATGATTGCGCCAGCGGTGATAGCAGGTGAGGCACCCAACCCGTTGGCAATGGCCATTAACGCCACCCCTATGGTCGCGGCGACTGTCCAACTGCTGCCAATACACAGGGCAATAAGGGCGCAAATCAAGGTGCAACTCAGATAAAAATAGTTTGGCGAGAGTATCTGTAAACCGTAATAAATCATGGTGGGCACGGTGCCTGCCAATAACCAAGTGCCGATGAGCGACCCCACTGCCAGCAAAATCAAAATGGCACCTGTGGTCAAACCAATGCCTTTTACGATGCTTTGTTCTATTTCTTCTTTATTAAAGCCATTTTTAAGGCCGACAAGAGTGGCAATGCCAGCGCACAACATCAAGGCAATTTGGTTGGGGCCTGATGATGAATCATCGCCAAAATAATACACTGCCAAAGCCAATAAAGTGATTAAACAAAATATTGGTATCAGCGCGTCGAGTATCGAGGGTGTTCGGGTTTGCTTTGTGTCAGGGCTGTCATGAGTGGTCATTATTTGGGTTAATCCTGTGCTGATAACATATATAAGTGGGCTGCACTCCAGCCAAAGTTGGTTGCACCTTGCACCGCGCCAGTTTCGGGATTGTAGTTTTCGCGGATGGCACTGTCATTTTTTAATCCTTTGGCATTATTTAATAACTTGTTGAGCAACAAATTGGCTTGTTTATCATAACCATAGTTTTTAAGCCCTTTAATGCCAAAATAGACTTGGTCAAGCCAAACCCGGCCTCGCCAATAAATGTCTGGGTGATAGGCGGGGTTGGTCAGCGCTGCGGTGCCGAGCGGTATATGGGTGTTGAATTCTTTCTTGTCGAGCATCATCGCTGCAACTTTTGCCGCTTTGTCTTTATCGGCGATATTGGCCCACAGTGGGCTCCAACCTTCTGGCCCACGACCTCTATCAGTCAACAGTTTACCGTCACAATCTTGGCTGTCTTTGGTGATCAGCCGATCATAATAGAATCCTGAGTTCTTATCGTAAAAACAGGTATTGATCCTTTTGGCAAGCTCAGTGGCTTGTTTTGACAATAGATCAGCTTGGGTGGTATGGCCCAGCGCATTGGCCATCATCGCTAAAATACGCTTTTCTTTGGTCAGATAACTGTTTAGCTCAACTGACTCTTGATTGATAGAAAACCCCAGTAATACCCCTTTTTTATCTGTGTTGGCAAAAAACCGCACTTGCCAGTCTTTTCGCGCTCTTTTGAGGTCACCTTGATAGTGATTAGTTGCATATTTTTTGAGTTGCTCGTCAGAAATAAAACCAAATCGAGCGGCGTTATCCATGCCTGATTCCCAGCCAGCGCCGTGTTGCGCGCCAATATCTAACGCTTGATAATCTGCCCAATCTAACACCTGTTCATACAGGTCCAAACCATGACATTGGTACCATGAGTCTTTTAAAGCTTTGCACTGGGGTAACTTGCGTTTGGTAAACTGATCTTTTGTTGAGAGTTGAACCTTAAAACTGATTTGTCCATCACTGTTGTTGTGTAAGCGATGTTTGGTCGCGCCATATTCAACCAAGCCATTTTGGTTGTGGTCGCGGTTGCGATACCACCATTGATGGTAGGCCATTAATTTGGGGTAAAGCCCCTTTAGCCAGTCGACGTCTTTGGTTTGTTGATAGACCGACCAAACAGCCCATGCGGCCAGTGGTGGCTTGGTATTGCGTTCGTTCCAGTTGCCGCCATCGCCTTGGCGGGCGCTGTCTTTGTTGTAAAAAATAGCATCGACAATCATGCCTTCGTCTTGGGGTCTTAGAGGGTCGTTTGCGGTGACTTGATATTCAAATAACGCCTCAATGTTGGCTTTGGCCACAGTGGGATTGAAGTGGGCCATGGCGTAGGCATGTTTCCAACTGTCCCAGGCCCAGGCACCGTTAAACCAACGGGCAGTGACCGAAGGCGAAACCATGTCGTGGGTTAAAGCACCTGCTGGGCTGCGCCAATTACCGTTAAGGGTTTCGATGGCTTTTACCACAATTTTGCTTTCTTTTTGATTGGGCAGGACTAATTTTAAATAGCCCTGCCAGCGTTTTTTAGATTGCTCAATATAGTGCATAGGGTTAGCCAGAATCTTTGTGGTTAACAATTGACCCTTGATCACTTCAACTGCGTTATGCCAATAGCTTTGGGTGGTATATAGCGTACTTTTTTGATGAGCTTTGATAGAAATATCGGTTCGACTGCTATAACTCAATGAATCGCTGTTAATCTGGGTTTTAGCCGAAATTGAACGCTTAATGCCATAAAGAGACTGTCCTGAGGTCATTACATGCCATGTTTTGCGTACTTTACCCAAGCTGATATCAATACCATTTTCAGTCGCTTCAATCGTACGAGACCAACCGGGCAGGGCGGCGCTGACTGTTTTGTCTTTGGTCCATTGATTCAACAACTGTCCTTGCCAAGTCAAAGTTAAATTAAGTGACGAATTTGTGTGGTTTTCAATGGTTGTGGTGATTAAAGCATTACGGTTGCTGACAAAATGCAATTCAAGGGTAAGCGTTAATTCGCTCAATTGATAATGTTGGTAAAGCTTACCCGGTAATGATTTGGTGGTGACTTTGGTTATTGATAGGTCTATCGGCTGTTGATTGTCGCGGTTTATAATTGTTAATTGCTCAAGCTTGTCAGCCAAAAACAAACTGTATTCTTCGGCGATAATCATTGGACCGGTGAAAGCACCGTACGAATTACTGCGTTCAGGCAACAAAAAGCCATGCCAACTACCGTTATCAAACAACGGGTTAAACCGTTGATTACCATAACTGTCATAGTCTTTCATCATCGACGGGGTGCCAGTACGATTGATGATATTGGCGTAGTCATTGGCGTGTGCTTTGCTAAAAAGCAAGCCATAGATCAAACCACAAAGTAGTAAAAAGCTTACTGTTATAAGCCAATTTAATCGATTTTTCGTTACTTTCATCGTGTTATTGTTTATTTATAGTATAATTCATACAATTTATAGAAAAGACGCTTTGTTTGCAACAATAACCGTAGGTCGTGGTTGAGATTGCGAAGCAACGAAGCCCGACATTATCAAATACATAAATGGTTTACCTATGTCGGGCTTCGTCGCAAGCTCCTCTCGGCTTTGGCGTCCTGCGTTGCCCTATCTCCTCCAATCCCTGGAGTCGAACCACGACCTACAATTGACAGATCCGATTAAGAATCCAATTTACAGCCGAAAAACAGTGATTTTCTTGTAGGGAATGTGAATTGGTGATGGGTCTTGTTAATTAATGACGGGATAAATCGAACGGTTAGTCAGCTGGATTTTCTTCAAGCGATGCTTTTAACGCTGTGACTTGTTCTACGGTCAACCCTGTGATTTGGGCTATTTGTGCAATGCTCATCAGGTTTGATTGTAGCAAGTTAATGGCAATTTCTTCCTTACCTTCTTCTTTGCCAATCTCAATGCCTTCTTCTTTGCCTTCAACACGGCCTAAAATATAGGTCGATTGATAATTGCTGGCATCGTGGCGCAAGCTTTTTTGGTGTTGATCGTAAGCTATTCTTTCGGTTTTGCTGAGTTTGAGTACATCGAGTGTTTCTTTGGCTTCGAGTAAACCTTTGGCTTGAAATTCGTCTTTGATCTCTTCATTTTTGATAGCCCAATCGAAGCTGATTAATTGACGAGTCATGCTATGCACCTGAATATTAAAAACTGACGGTTAAGTTTAACAGAAATGAGTGCTTTGAGGGTAGGGTGAAGCTTAATCAAGTGTAGAGTGCGCCGTAGCGCACCCTTTTATCAAAGACTTACTGCTGCGATTTCCAGTTCAAACTCACCCCAGAAGCACTAGTATATCCTTTAACATCAATATAAACTGTGCCTGCCTGAGGGTTACTCAAGGTGCAGGTTTCGCTGTTGCCGTTTTTGTATGGGCGACAATCGTATTGTGAGTCGGTAGATTGCGAACCGTGACGAACGTACAAGTCGGCATCACCCGTACCGCCTGACATTGTGACCGTTAACGCACTGTAACCCGCATTAAGCGGTTGGGTGTAATGTTGCCATCCTCCTTTGCTTACGCTGACATTATTTTTGGATACGTCTATCGGTGGTAAGCCGCCCTCTGAATAACTGCCAACCAAACTGACACCCGAGAAACTGCTGTAAGCTTTGAGGCGAACATGGTATTTGCCGCTGCCTGTACCTGTGCAGGTTTCGTTATTGCCGTTTTTATATGGACGACAATCGTAGCTGCCGTCGCTCGGTGCAGCACCCAGTTTGACGTACAAGTCGGCATCGCCTGTGCCGCCAGAGCTGGTGAACGTGACTTCGTTGGCTGTCGACGGTACATCCATGGTGTAGATAATGTCAGAACCCGCCGCTGCCGAAAGGCCAGTGACTGGCACGTTGTTTTCTAACCCATCGCTTGTTTGTGTCGACCCTGCGGCCATTTCAATTACATAAGCCAGACCCAATCTTGCAAAATTCAGCGCATGTGCGCCACTTGAATCCATATTGGCCAAGGTGTCGCTTGAGGTATGGATGCGCGGGTTTGAATTGCCCATGTTCGCTTCAAACGGAAATGACGATGGGTAACCTGCATTGGTCCACGAGGCATGATCTGAACAGGCATAACCGCAACGGCTGGTACCATGTTTGACATCAGGCATATAAGTGTTCATTAAGTTGGTTAAAAAGGCATTTTGGCTTGAGCTGGTGTAATCGGTGATAAGGGTAATATCATCGCTCGACCCGGCGTAACCGGTCATGTCCAGTTGCAAGGCTCCGACAATATTCACGCCGTTGGCGGCGTCTTTATTGGCGATTTCTTTTGAGCCACGCAAGCCGACCTCTTCAGCGGCGTAGGCGTAGAATTTTACGCTACGCTTGGGCTGAACACCCTCACTGACAAATACTCGCAATACTTCGGTTAATGTTGCAATGCCCGAGGCATCGTCATCGGCGCCCGGTGCAGTAGAATTCTCAGACGTATTGCCGATGGTTGAGTCGAGGTGTCCGCCCACAACCACGAATTCGTCTGGGCTTTCGCTGCCGGTTAAGGTCACCAAAACCGACTTTTGTCGCCAATTAGGATGGTTGACCTGAGTGACGTTGGCCCAAGACAAGTGGCCAACCATGCCCTGCCAGCGGTCTCTTAAACCGGCTGATGCGGCTTCTCCGCCTGAGGTGGAGTAAAAGCGGTTGTTGAAGTTGGTCGACAGGTAGTTGATGGTATCGACGATATTTTCTTTGGCCAGCACTGGCAACAAACGGTTGACGGTATTAGCCTCAGACAAGGCATTGAGTGTAAACGGGGCTTTGATTGTAGTGGTTTGCAGACTGATCATCGCTGACTGTAATGAGTCATGGACGATAAATCCGCCGCAGCGGTGGTGGCTTTTGTGAATCGAACGACTCAAGCGGTTAAGTTGGCTTTCGTTGATTTGGGCAATGCTGACATCAGTGCTATTAGCGCTGTTAACGACAACCTGGGACGGCATAAAAAACGGTTTGCCACCAACGCTTTTTAAATCACTCATGGCGTCTTGGCCCATGGTGATCCAAAATTTCTGGTCTGGGCTGTCTGCATTGAGGTTTGGTATTTGGGCGGCATTCGCTACGCTAACACTGGCGCACAACAGTACGCTACTGATTACTTTTTTCATTGGATTTATATCCTTCACTTGTATTTTTTTGTTGTTGTTTATTTTTATTGGTTTGCCTGTTTTACAGTCATAGTGCCGCTGCAATCAAGGCAGCCCCAGTGTAGGTGAATAAACCAAAATAAGGTTAAAAATAGCCCTGATATATTGTGTCAATATGTATAGAAGGACGATATTTATGAATAAATATTCTGACTGATTGGTCAGCTGATGCTGGCGATGTAAAACGTCTGTTCAACGGATTTTAGACGTTATGTCGTTGGTAGAACGTAATATCGGCGTGAAAAGCTTTGTTTTTAGACGGTTTGAACATGATTGTCGTAAATGTGCGGTTTTTTGTCAGATTTGAACGAGTCTCAAAATGTGTAACCTATACAATGCTGACCAATTGAACAGGTGTTAGGGCCTGCATGGACAATTTACAAAAGTATTTATTTTGAAGGTAGTAGAACAAATGAAAGCAGCAATCGCCAAAAACATGCATTGTATGGTAGAAACCACGGTTTTGACTGGCCTGTACGCCGGGATTTTATATATGAGTGTTCACTTCATTCTTAGCATACTTTAAAGCCTCCAAAACCACTAAAATTCTTTGGCTGTTACTTAATCATGCTGCCGATATGCTATACTGCGCGGTCTGTTCTGTG